>SMWS01000084.1 GCA_004356685.1 Deltaproteobacteria bacterium | reverse complement strand
TTCACAACAATTTTTTGGGGTGTGATGATAACGGTCGTAAGTTTTTCAGTATTAATTTTTGGTACTCTTGGCTGGATTGTATTTGTCGGAATAGTTATCTTTTCATTCGGCGAAATGATGGCAAGTCCAAAATCAAAGGAATATACTGGAAAAATTGCACCGCCGGAAAAAGTTGCACTTTATATGGGTTATTTTTATTGGTGTGTCGCTCTTGGAAATTTATTTGGAGGAATTCTTTCAGGACAACTTTACGCTGCTTTTGCAAGAGACATGCAGCGCCCGGATATAATGTGGTTTATTTTTGGAGCAATAGCATTTTTTAGCGCAATGCTGATATTACTATATGACAGACTGGTAATAAAAAAGATATAAAAAACACTAAATGTCTTCGCATTTGATAAATATTGATTAAAACATGAACGCCAGGATTTAATCTTTTGTTTCCGGCACTCCTTTTATATAAGTAGCAAGCTGGTCGATCATAAAAGAGTTTTCTTCAAGCACTGCATTAACAACATCACCAATGGAAATAATTCCAATCAGTTTATCATCTTCCATAACGGGCAAATGCCTTATACGTTTTTGAATCATAACCGCTTTTGTATTTTTAATTGTTTGGTCTGGATCAATACATATAACATTGGAAGACATAATTTCATTTACCGGAATTTCTTTTGAAATTTTTCCTTTCAATACAACTTTACGCGCATAATCTCGCTCACTCATTATTCCGACCAATTTGTCTTGCTTTAGAACAAGCACGGCACCAATATTCTTGTCAGCCATAAGTTTTAATGTATCGTAAACTGTTGTTTCCGGTTTAACAGAATATATTTGATTTCCCTTTTTGCCCAGTATCTGACGTATTGTCTCCATTTTCTATCCTTTTTATTTGTATAATAGTAAATAAAGTGATTCTATACAACAAGAAATTGTAAATAGAATATCCTTTATATATTGAATCAATTCAATATTGAGCAATAAATAAATTAACTATAGGAAAAGTTTTCGACAGATGAAATTTACGGTAAATTACAATTCATTATAAGCATTAAGATTATGTCCCTAATTTCACCCAACCCAACATACTTGGAATTTGAATTTTATTGCTCTCATTGGGAATATAAATTTTATTAATACTATTCGGAGCTTGAAATACCGAATATTTATCTAAATCTATTCTAGGATCTTTTGCAAGTATTTCCATTTGAATTATTGGTCGATATTTTTCTATTATATTTTTTGCTCCCTTTATTACCTCGTACTCAGTACCTTCAACATCAATTTTAATATAATCTAAGCGATTTAACCCTTCCCAGGAAAATAGGTCATCCAAAGTGACGGTAAAAGATGAAAATTGCTCTGCTTCTTGATCCATTTTAATTAAGCTAAAGGCATTAGGTTTGTTATTATTCATCCATAATGTTGAATTACCATTAAACGAACCAGCACAACAATTTCTGATTCTAATATTATTTAATTTGTTTAACTTAACATTCTGATAAAGAGTGGAAAACATCGTAGGAAAGGGTTCTAAAGCTATAACTATTCCATGATCGTCTTGAAAGTGTTTAGCGGCTTTTAAAGTATACATTCCTGAACTTGCACCAATGTCAAAAAATACTCCAGATGAATCTAAGAATTTTTCCAAATGTTCGAACTCTGATTCTATTGAATCGCGATATATGAAAATCCCCCGACCTCCAAAACCAGCGCGGTTTTTAGCTGATAATACTGCTCCATTGGATAATCTTGTTCTCAAATTAAAATTATTTGGAAGTAAGGCTACTATTACTTTTCTTAAAAAAATTATGGGAGAGTTTTTCATTTTAGAACAGTAACTGAACATAAGTTAACAGCTATTATATTTATAAGTAAATATTCATTTTAGCATCAAAAAAAGCTATGACAAATATAATAAAAATCACTGTCAGTAGAATGATAGTTCCTTCATATTGATCGGGATATTTAGATGTTCCGGTCTATTACTGAAGTATTATTAAGAGTATTGTATCGATTGTAAGGCAATAAATATAAACTGAACGATTGGCAAGTAATGTTTATAAATTTTAGTTAATGGAGTTTGAAGAAGTTTATAACTGATTTGCACATTTTCTGTTATAACAGTTTACTTAACCGTTCACACTTGGTTGAATCAAATTTTACTTTAGTTGAACTACTCCAATTGCTTCATCGATGCCTTCAACCTTCATCTTGAACCCAGAGCTTGATTGATAAATTAATACAGGAAGCATATAACCATAGTAATAGTAATAATAATATTCTGCTTGTTGCCAAATTTGCCCATTCATTAATTTAATGATAGTTTCCCCTTCAAACCCTTCGAATTCCCCATCTATAAATGATTCAACTACTGAAGCTGAACTTGATGTATTACCACTGTTAAGCAACCTACATTCTAAATGTTCATCGAATCCATCGATTATTAATTTATACAATTCACCATTTCTTAACACTAAAACATCGGGACTATATTCATAAACATATTCATAGGGATAACCAATAACTTCATAAATATTCCCAGAAGCTGTTTTAAATATGTGGCCATTATTTACTGAACCGCTAACAGTTCCCTTGATATTGGTCTCTTCAAAAACAGACCAGTTAGATTGAGAGAAGTTATCGCTACAATAAAAAGAAAGAGAAATAACAATTACAAAAAATATTTTTTTGTTGTTCATTTTTCTGTACCCATTTATTAGTAGAAGAATAAATTTAATATCATTTATTACATATGCTTCTAATTTTTTAAGTTCATCCATCTTTCAGCAACCCCGCCTTCTCAGCCTTAGCTATTAAAAAATTCACAAGTGCAGAACAAGATACCAACATATACTTTGCTTCATCAAATCCTATATCTTTTTCTTCTAAAATAGCGTGCCTAATACCACCCTCATCACTTGTATATCCATAAAAATTTAACAAACCAGACTTGAATGCACCATGAAATTTTACCTTCTTATCAAGAATTGAGAGCGCCTGGGCAAGCCCACCATCTTCTTTGCCAGTAATTTGTTTTACAAGTGATTCAATCGAACTAATTGATTCTTTAATTGAATTCCTGTAATCTGGCTTGGGTTTTTTTGATAACAATGTAAGAGCAGTTCTCAAATGTTTTGATATAGTCAACTGATAAACAATATTTCCTTAACACTTATAATGAACATTTCAGCAATAATAAGATGGACAAACGAGAGAGATAATATTGCTTGTGTGTAAGTGGTTAAGACAACAATAGTACCAATTGAAAAAAGATATAATTTCAATCTTTTGATGTAGCAAATAGAGAGTGGAGTTTTAAATAGTTCCATATAAGGATTATGTAAAATCAAGCTATTATTTGACTAATACTTTTTGAATCTTGAGATTTCAATCTAAAATCAAACGAACTTAGCAGAAATAAACTATTGCCGCCCATATGTCCGCATTTATTTGCAGAAGAATGCTGGTCTTCATTATGAACACTTAATAACGGAACTCGTGCACCAGGTGGTTACCATTTTGTGCACTAAAGTACCGGGGAAGCAATAGAAAGGAAAACGAATAAAAAGATAACACACGATGTTACAAATGGTCTATTATGCTTATTGACAAATGTGAGTGGAGCGAGGGTGCAGTGCACAAAAGCCAAAACCGAAGGACGGCTTGTGCCATGCACCCGAACGGAGCGCAGGTGAAGCTATTATGTTTCGTGCCGAGTTTACATAATGCCACGTTATGCGACTTAGATAGAATTACAAAGTATGTGTTGGGATTGCCTTAGTTAGTTGCATAATGTTTATTATGTAATACTGGCTGACAATGTAATGATGAGGTGAGTCAAAAAAATGTTAAGTGGGTTTATCATTTGGGGTTCTATTAAACTAAATCGTTAAATGGTAAAGCTTAAGAATAAGTAAAGAACAGATAGCTTTATCCTTTTAACACCAATGAGTTTATAAAAAATATTTGTGATAAAAAGTTGGCAACATCTTTTTGGTATCGAAGAGTGTGACAATCTATTTTGAACAATTATTTTTTTATTAAGGGATGGTAGAATGGAGCGAATTAAAAACCAACTTGTTGGGCGGACAGGCGATGGGACGACAAAGGAAATTTACGAAGCGGAATGAGAAATGGTTAGTATGAATTTATGAACAATATAAGTTAAATTTCATATTAAAAGAGTTAGATATTCTGAATATAATATTTCTCGACATAGACGGTGTATTGAATTCCGAAGTGTATTACAAATCTGTTGACAGGAGTGATGTTAATTGGGATCGCTTCGACCCTGAAGCAGTAAAAATAATAATTAAACTTGTGGAGGAGTTTGCAGCAAAGATTGTTATATCTTCTACGTGGCGATTTGGTGCAGTACAATTGTTAGATAAGGAATTAAAAAAGAGCGGGCTTAGAAAGTATCTGCATAAAGATTGGAAAACACCTCAAGTTTATCCAAACCATAGGGGTACAGAAATAAAGATGTGGTTAGATAAACAAGCAGATATAGATAATTACGTAATACTGGATGATGATACTAATATGTTGAAAGAGCAAATAAATAAATTTGTTAGAACAAATTTACATTTTGGTATGCAAGCTGAACACTATTATCAAGCGAGGGAAATATTAGAGAATAAATAATCATTAGAAATGAAAGCATAAAGCGATTTTTTACCGACGACTTTGCTTCAAATAAGGAGGCAAAATGGGAGCGAAGCCAGCTGCCGACCAAAGGGAGGGAGTGCCAGCTGAGACGAGAGCGACTGCGGAAATTTTTATTATGCTACGGGACCTAATTTTCTTCCACTCGACGAGGAGTGCGTTCACTTCGATGCCTTCTCCAAGGACAGCCTGATCACGTTGTTCTCCTCGGATATCTCAAGCACCTCGTTTTTCGAATCAATGTGAACGGTGAGAACAGAGCCTTCTGGTTTCCCTATGCTGGCGATATACCTGCAATCACTCTTTGAGGTATACCAGCAGTAGCACTCCTCGTCGAGGGTTGGGTCGTTGAACTCCTCTCTAAAACTAACGCACCCGCCGTCCCATTCCCATTGATCCTCCTCTCCGAAGATGTTGTAGGTAATTTCGATCTTAGGACAGGTCTTGCTACTGCAGTTGGACTCTCCCTTACAATTGCCTGATCTCCCCTTGGCGTTGACCTTTATGCGTCCGGTATGGACAGGACGGCCGTCGATGTCGACAGCGACCTCGAATTCGTAGAGTGGAGAATCCTGGGACATGAACCCCCATACCATATGGAGCTCGTAGACGCCCGGATAGTCCTCAACGAGTGTAATGTCCTTAGGAAAGAGATCGATCTGCCCAGGTTTGATTTTCTGTGAACAGCCCTGCAAGAGCAATACTGCAAGCGAAACGAGTGCGACCGAGATGGCACGGGATAAGCAATTGGTGATCATTGTTGTTATCCTTCTTGTAAGTGTATAACTATATGATTAGGTGGTTTTATGGAAAACTATAAACATAAATTTTAAATTCAAAGAATATTTCTTAATATCTTCTGAATAGTAAGGTGAACTAATTATTAGAAATTATTTTGATAAAAATAAGCCTTACTTTTTAATATTTTATCTTAGTAGCAACATCTTCTTAGTCTCAACAAAAGAGCCTGCTCTCAATTGGTAGAAGTATATTCCGCTTGATAGATTATTTGAGTTAAAATTAATCTCATAAATTCCCGCAGCTTTTTCCTCATTAACAAGATTTGCAATTTCGTTTCCTAATACATCAAATACTTTAACTGAAACAAAGCTTAATTGAGGAATGTAGAATGTTATTTTAGTTGTCGGGT
>SMWS01000083.1 GCA_004356685.1 Deltaproteobacteria bacterium | reverse complement strand
TGTAAATGCAGTGCTTCAGAGAGTTCCACTTCCTATTTTGCAGAAATGGCTGGGACACTCGGATATTAAAAACACTATGGTGTATCTCCAGATTCTGAGTCAGGATACAAGAGACTTCTATGAGGCGCTGGAGTTTTGATTAATAAATCATGCCTGCGATATTACAGCAAAACTAGATGCCACCATCTTAAACCTATTTTTATGCTTTACATACTTATCGATACTTGATTCTTTTCAATTTTCAAATTGGACAAGGCTTTGAGAAATTCATGAATATTTTCTCTTGCAGAGCCCTCATTTGCCAATCTTAGCCGTTTCACTGCAACAACGGAATCACTAAAACCAGCAGTGTAAGATGCTATAATAGTTTCTTTTAATATTTCCATCCCGCCATTTCTCTCTGTTAGAATGTACAAAACTGTAGTAGTAACCGTTAAGTTAATTCCTGCAAAAGGTTGATCAACTTCTAATAAATTTGCACTTAACTGGTAATTCGAATCTGCACTACCAAGATAACTTGCCTCTTTAAGTGATTGAATTAACGCTGCTTTAAATTCTTTATTGCCAATCTCAGATGTCCATAAAGGATTTGTTTCTTGTCCCCCAGCAACCTCAGAAAGATGGATATTATCTTTTAGTTTTATGAATATATGTTTTAAGAAAGTAGCTTTATACTATTTCAAGAAATACGGACTTTCAGTATTACCCTGTAAAGGCAAAAGACCTCTCATCGATTGGAAGCGTTACCAGCATACTATGGTAACCGAGGAAGAAATAGACAAATGGGGGTCTGACTATCCTAAAGCCGATATTGGTTTAGTGTGTGGTAGTCACTCGGACACCGTTGTTCTGGAAATAGATAATGAGGAGGCTTATATATCGTTAGATTATGACATACCCGACAACACACCTATGGTAGTAACTGGAAGCGGGCGTCCACATTATCATTTTAGATATCCAAAGAAAAAAGGACTAATTCTTAACAACTACAGTGAGCCTGGTCAATCAGGAGAGATTTTCTCTCTTCGAGTAGAAAATCAGATAGCCATGATTCCTCCTTCTATACACCCTGATACTAAAAAACCTTATCGATGGAAAGAAGGATTGGAGCCTTGGAGTATACAGAAGGCTGAACTTCCAGAGGATTTACTCGAACTAATAACAGTAAAACCCAGAAACTATAATACAGGATCAAATCACATCAATACAAAGACCTTTAGTTCAAAACAACTCGATGATCTTTTCGATATAATTTCACCTAAGTGGCTAGAAGGACATAGACAAGACTTGACTCAGGATATAGCGGGGTATTTAGCCAAAAAACATTATTCTAATGAAGCGGTTGTAAGATTAATTACTAAAGTTGCAGAATCTAATGGTGATACTGAACTTTACTCCGATCGAATCCCATCAATTAATATTACATATAAAAAGCTTCAAGAGCAGGGTGTGCATAGTATTAAAGGCTGGAGCGGTCGTCTACAAACAATGCTAAGTCAAGAGGAAAAAGATAGACTCGAAGATATAGTAAGCACTAGTAACTTTAAGAGCAATGATAATAAGAGGGTTAAGGTAACCAGTGTAAGCGAAATAAAGTCGAGAGTTATAGATAAGGATGCAATGATATGCGAACCCATAGCAGTTAAGGGTCAGGTCAGCATAATTACAGGCAAGCCTGGAGTAGGTAAAAGCTTTTTCACTCTAGAAGCAGGCAGATGTATGATTACGAATCAACCTTTTCTTGGTAAGTTTCAGACGATAAAGGGCAATGTAGTTTACTTTAATGAAGAAAATTCTACGGCTATATTCACAAAAAGGTTTAATAAATTAGGTATGCCTGATGTGGGAACGGAACAATTTGGAACTATAGACCATCAAGGATTGAAAATTGAAACTCTAAGGCATTAAGTTATTTCAAAAAAGATATATCGATTATTGTAAACATATAACGAACGAAATAAATGATCTCGTTACTGAAAATACCCCTGGGGTGACATTTTCACTTTGCAAAAACATAAAAGAAATACTACTTGACTATTATTTCTATTTTTGATATAAAAAAGATAATCAATATGTGGTTCCTATATTTTAGGAATCCTAAGATTTTTCCATAGAAGGAGGTTAGAATGCTTACGAGAATCTTGAGTAAAGGGTTTATATTTGTTGCGTTGGGTATTTTGTTTGTTGGGTTGGGGGCGCCCTCAGGTGCGAGAGCGGATGAGGCAGATGCAAAGAAACTGCTCAAGTCCATGTCTGATTACATGGCCTCGCAAAAGGCCATTTCATTTGATTTTGATGCCATCCTTGAGGTCACCACCAAAGACAATCAGAAACTCGCGCTGGCGAGTTCAGGTACCGTCACCATAGACCGTCCCGACAAGATCCGCGCCACGCGCGCCGGCGGGCATGCGGATGTCGAGATGCTGTTTGACGGGAAAACGCTAACACTGTTCGGCAACAACGCAAACCTCTATACCCAGATCAGTGTGCCAGGGACAATCGATAACCTGGTCGATGTATTGAGGGAAAAATACAATAGACCTCTCCCTGCCGCAGATTTGCTCATGTCAAATGTCTACGGTGAGCTGATGGCTGGTGTCATCGACGTCAAGGATCTTGGCAGCGGTGTGATTGACGGCGTTGAATGCGATTACCTCGCGTTCCGGAATAAGGAAGTCGACTGGCAGATCTGGATCGCACAGGAGGCCAATCCCTATCCTTGCCGATATGTCATCACTTCCAAGGATATTCCCCATTCACCGCAGTACAGTGTTCAGATTAGGAACTGGAAGACCGGATCAGCGGTCGCATCGGACGATTTTGGCTTCAAAAATTCAACGAAAGCTAAAAAAGTCGACGTGAAAGACCTTAAAGGCATGAGTATCTTGCCGGATCATTTTAAAAGAGGAGATGCCCAATGAGCGTTTCGAAAAAAATAGGAATCGGAATTTTAATATTTACCGGGATCGTCGTGGTTGGTGGACTCTACCTTGGAGAGCGGCTTTCGATCTCCGGGGTACACAGTTTCGTCTCGACTGCCGAGTTCGTCCCGACTGCCGAGGCCGTAGTCGGGCGTCCACTTACGCCAGTGAGCGTTGCCGGGGTAGCGCGGCGCACAGCGCGGCGCACAGCGGCGCGGTACTGAGCGAACGGAACATATAACTGTTATTGTAAGACACCAAATGAGAACTTATACTGCACATTTGCAGCATAATTGCTCGTAAGTTTTATTAAGAACCAAAAGGGGGGTACAACCATGAATACACTGACCATGGCCACAATTGCCACATTGCTTGGAGCCCTGTTTGTGGCTCTTTCACTAGGAAGCGCTTTTGGACAAACGACCAAGAAGCCACGGGGTGCGCCGCAGAAAATGAAAATGACTACCGAGGTTCCGGAAGGGGTTGCGACTCCAGACAGACTCGAGACTCGGATTGGAACTATGAACCTTTTTGACGGGGTTCCCGACGAAGCAACGGCGCAGAAGGTCTACGACAACCTGGACTTTCAGCGAGGTGTGCAGGCGTATCTAAACAGTATTCAGGTTGCCTCGTTGTCCGGAATGCGGCGTGCCTATCTGGAGTTCGGTCCAGCCAATACGACCGCCCTTCTGTTCGAGAACCTGATGGACTCAAAAGCGCTCTGGTTGACAGCAAACACGGTTTCTGTATATATGGCTTGCTGGCTTGAGCTTGGGAAAGAACCCATGGTCATTCAGACACCCCCGAACGTACTTGGTATCATTGATGATGCCTGGTTCAACTATGTTACGGACTTCGGAAATGCCGGTCCGGACAAGGGACAGGGCGGCACTTTTATTATTGCCCCTCCAGAGTATGATGAGGCCGCGGTGGAGAAGCTCAAGGCTGCTCACCCTGATGCTCATGTATTTCGCTCGCCCACTTATGGTAACTGGGTCGTCTGGCGCGGTTTTCAGGAAGAGGGTGACCCAGCTCCGGCCATTGCTAGAACCAAGAGTATTTTCAGCATCTCCACGTTATCGAATATGAACAATCCCCCGAAGATGAATTTTATTAATATATCCGGCAAGTTTAACAATACGATTCACCGGATGGATTATGACATCTACGAGGAGATCAACGAAGTAATTCAGAGAGAGCCTACCTCAGCGGGCAATCCAGAGCTCCTCGGGCTACTGGCGTCTATTGGGATCCAGAAAGGCAAGGAGTTTAAACCTGATGCTAGGATGAAGAAAATCCTGGAGGAAGCGGCCGATGTCGGAGCCGTCACTGTGCGCACTCTGGCCGCGCGGCCGCGTGGGGATCACTGGTATTTCTACCCAGGTGAAGGTCAGTGGAATACTCCCTTTTACGGTGGAAGCCACGAGTTCCTCGACAACGGTGTTCGCTCGTTGGACGCCCGCAGTTACTTTTTCTTCTACGCGACAGGCATCACGCCTGCAATGACCGCCAAGATGGTAGGCAAAGGATCGCAATATGCGGTAACCTACGTGGACTCCAAGGGGGAAGCCCTTGATGGGGGCAAAACCTACAAGCTCCATCTTCCGCCTAACGTGCCGGCTAAAGACTTCTGGTCCTTTACTCTCTACGACAACCAGACTCGGTCCATGCTGCAAACTGACCAGCAGTTTCCTGGCTTAGACAGCAACAAAAAGGGGCTACAAAAGAACAAAGATGGCTCCTTTGACATCTATGTTGGACCCAAGGCTCCGGCGGGCAAGGAGTCCAACTGGATTCAGAGTGACCCCGGCAAGGGCTGGAACACGATCCTGCGCCTCTACGGGCCGCTCGAACCGTGGTTCGACAAAACATGGCGACCGGGTGATTTCGAGTTGGTTGAAAAATAAATGAAATTCAAGCAAGGAACCGGACCACGATGGGCATGTCGAAAAACTATAAAATAAAGGGGACAGAAAAATGAGATGGAAGATCAATTTAATAGCGTTGACCGTGGCGATGGCACTCGTGGTCTCTAACCAGGTGGAAGCTCAGAAGTCCGCTGATACATCCGACATCGACTACCAGATCATGGTGCAACGGGCGACTCAAACCGCCATTTGGGCCATGCCAGCTGTGGCTCTTGTTGATTTTAAAAAGGCAACGATCAGCGAACTGGATGGGACCATAAATGATGTTGTATATTTAACCAAGCCCTTTGAATCCAGGCACGGGTTTATAACAGCCAATGACGTAACGGCTTATGCCTGGGGTAATATCAGCACGGCAAAAGGCCCCGTAGTATTAGAGGTGCCCGCAGCCTCTGAGAAAGTGAGTTACTTCGGATCAATTGTTAATGCCTGGCAGCAACCGCTAGAAGATATTGGGCCGCCTCCGGGTGCAGATAAAGGTAAAGGTGGGAAATACCTGCTTCTTCCTCCAGGATTTAAGGTCGATGTCCCGGAAGGTTATATTGTTCTTCAGTCAGATACCACAGAACTGGGCTTTGCCTTTCGCCCAAGATTATACAAAGGCGCTACTGATGCGGATGCCGCAAAGTATGCCCATACGATCAAAATTTATTACTTGTCAGAAGCAGCAAATCCACCGGCGACAAAATATTTAGATGCAACACCCACATACTATAACAGTCTACCCGTCTATGATTATACCTTCTTTGAAGATATAAATGATGTCATTCAGAATAATCCAATTCGCCCCCAGGATAAGGCGATGGTCGCACTGCTTAAGGTTATTGGAATTGAAAAGGGAAAGCCGTTTAAGCCAAACGAAGAACAGAAACGCGCCATGAATGAAGGATTAAAATTGGCCTTTACGTACATGTCTTCATTGTTCACCACACCTGGAAAATCAATGATTCCTCTTTGGAAAGGTAAATCAGAATGGCAGGTATGGAAGTTTTCTGAAGGTCAACCAGAAGCAGGGTTTCCCTATGAAACAGATGAGTCAATTTTGATCGATGAGCGTGCGGGAATTTACTTTTTCGTCACGTACTTGCCAAAATATTTAGGCGGTGGAACTTTCTATTTAACGGGTATCAGGGATAGTAGCGGATCCTTATTTAATGGTAAAGATACTTATAAACTTAATGTCCCTAAACATGTTCCTGCAAAAGATTTCTGGTCTGTAATTGTTTACAGTATGAAGACAAAAGGTTTTGTACAAAATGCCAAACGGGTTGGCCTATCATCGCGTAATACTGATACAATGAAGAAAAATGATGATGATTCTTATGATGTCTTTTTTGCACCAGAAGCGCCTATAGGGCATGAAGCAAACTGGATACCAACTGGAGAGGATTTCTTTTTGTTGTTTCGACTCTATGGTCCGGAAAGCAAAGATTTCTTTAAGACATGGTCTTTAGGAGATGTAGAGTTGGTGAAGTAACCGCCGCGATACGAGCCAGCTAACAATTGAGTCGACACGTACGGGTACGCACAGCGTTAGATGAGAAATAAATATAACTAGTGAATTTTCAGGGGTTAATCTTTCAGCAAAGAGATTATTGCTCATAACTATTAACCCTCCTTCAAACATTGATAATATAAATTTTAAATGTTGCATTAAATGATTCAATATGTACAAACAAAGCATATTATTATATATTTAATACAATGCTATGATAGACATAAACGATGGGTGTTGTAGTTCATAAAATCAAATCCTGTACTCTGAAGGAGGTTAGCATGATTACTAGAAGCATAAGGAGAGGGTTCATATTTGTTGCTTTGGGTATTTTGTTTGTTGGGTTACCAAGCATCCTACGAGCTGGGGAAGAATGTGAGGTAATTGCTGATAAATTGGTGAAGCCTGACGATGTGCGTGCAGAAATTAATATATCGAAGACCAGAATCAAGAGTGTAAAACTTAGTGTTGAACAATCTCCGATAGAGCTCAAGACGGTAAAAATACACTATAATAATCGTGCGGATGACGAGTATAATGACGTTGGCACATTGCAACCTGGTGAGCAGACAAAGGCTTTTGATGCTCCAGGAAAGAAAGCAGGAATTACTGGTGTTACAGTCCTCTACAAATTTCCTGATGATAAGAGCGAAGCAGCGGTAATTCACGTCTTGGGTTGCAAATAATACATAAACTGGCAGGGTGTTGTTTACTGGGATAAGAATGGTGAGTGGCAAAGACTTGTGGCGGCGGGAGCGATAACTATTGGAACCGTCGTTGTTGCATCCTTTTTTTTAATCCCAGTCAATAATTACCTTAGTACTCTAGCAATCCTTAATCTGTCAGAACTAGCAATAAGACTGCGTTAGCCAATTTCAGAGTAGAGCATTACTAAGGATAAATATGTAAGAAAGTGTCAGGAACTTAAAAACAGGCAGTATCAAATAAATGAACAAATAAAGAATTATCTAAAAACTGATGAAACCTTCCAAGTAACTGTAAAGACTGTACTATCTTTAGCGTCTAAGACATATGAGATATTTGAAAGTTCGAATATAGAGCAAAAACGCAAACTTGTAAACTATGTATTTTCGAACTTACAGTTAAGAGGCGTAAGCCTTGAATATGATTTGAAAAAACCTTTTGATTTAATGGTATATTACAATATTTATTCTGAATGGCTGTGGCACTGGGAATAAAACTTTTTTCTGATTGTCCAGATGTTAGTGAAAGCAGTTCACATCTCTGCTATGAAAAGAGTTTTTATATGGCGGCAAAAAATATCATAAGAAAATGATTTAAATAGTGCGTGTTTTTAAACGAATGGTTTAGTAGAAAAATAACCAGAGTAAAGCAAGCACCACTATAAGATAGATAAACGGATATCCCCACGTTACATATTTGTCTATAGTATTGGCTAATTCAACTCTTCCTGTGGTTTCGAAGCGTCTAAAAATAACGTTAATAATGACAGTAAGTGCAGAACCCACAAATGCGGTAAAGAGGATACCGTCCATGAAAGTCATATAACCCAGTCTGGGCAGATCTGAGCCGATGTTAAAGTTAAACGCTACGAATATCAGAAGATTTGATACGGAAATAGCGACTCGAGTAGTGTAATCCTTCATAAAAAGGATGCCCCAGGAAACGAGAGTTATAAGGAAAAGTGGAAGGAAAATACGGAATATATAATAATCCTTATGTCTTTTCACAATAATTTGTATGATATACTCTGAAAAAGTCCTGATAAACTTTCTGCTGCTAACCTCCGTATGGAAGTCAGTAACATACCATTCCTCCTCCCCCAGTTGCTCACCCATCCTGGAAAATTTCTTAATCGGTTTGAAAATATAAAGGTCTTCTGGTTCGACGCTAAGAATTCGGACGAAGAATTTCTGGGGATCGAAAGGAAATCTGGTAAAATTTAAATCCGGAGCCTGTAGCGTCACCGTGAAACGCTCAAGATATTGTACTTCCCCATCTGGATAGACTATATACTGTTCCTCTTGGGCAAAGCGTCTGCCCTGTTGGTTCCAGAATAAAAATCTGGGCCATTTAAGATTATTCTTGTTGATAAATTCATCAAATTGTAAGGGGGTATAAATCTTTTGACTGCATTTGCAGGAATCAGTATTATAGGCAAAGACTGGGTCAACCCAATGCATAACAAGCAATCCCACCACCGTAAAGTTTTCTTTTCTCTGATCGATATCGGTGATCTGATCAATCATCAAGGCCACGTTTACTTCAATAGGTTCCTGAACAATTGGACGGCCTCTTGTCTTGGCCTTCCCGGATAGGACTTCAGGGGAATTTGTTCCTATCAAAAGTCGAAAGCCGCCAGTAGTTAATTCCTCGCCCCTGGGATCACCTCTCAAAACGAGGAAGTAATCCCCTCCTTCTTCTTTTAAAGTGTATTCCAACTCTGCATTATCTTTTTCTCCTGATAGGTTATCGGAAGCGAGGAGTTTGCTCCCGTAATCGCGAAGCTTAAGTGAGGGCTTCAGATTACCCGAGGTTGCCTGAAAAAATACATACAGGGTATCCCCTTTATCCAATGTATTTAATGCGAATTCATAGAAATTTTTTTCCTTTGTAATATCACCTGTTATTTCCTGCACACGTTTGTGGAATTTCCCAAAGTGGTGAGCAATGGTCTCTCCCGTGGGGGTCGCCTCGCCAGTTAATACTTCCGGGGAATTCACCCCAATTATGAGACTGTACTTACCGAAGGTGCTGTATTGCTCCTTACCCCTCTTATCCATCTTGCCCCTCAGCAATCGGTTGTATGCCCCGGCTACCACCAATTGATAGTCACCTTCGTCTTGAACAGTATATTCCAGGCTGGCATCTCTCAATTTACCTCCATCGTCATTCCAGGCTATAAAATAACCCTCGGCGAACTCAGGAAAGGCCTCGGAGAAATCAAAACCTGAGTCTAATACTTCTGGTAGTTTAACTGTGAAGTACTCTTCGAAAGAGCTGAAATCCGGGCGGTCTTTTGTAATACCCACAATAGGATCTAAATTCCTTGAGACCCTTTGCATATAGACGTATACTGTGTCCCCTTTTTTAAGGTTCGGTAAATTGTAATAATGAGACTCTCCAAGCTGAAGGTATTCTGTAAACTCCTGCACTTGTGGTGAGTCTGAAGCACAGAATCCTTTTGGTGCCAAGATGAGAGCTATCAAGATAATTCCAACAAATTGGGCAACATGAAATTGTAAATTCGATATTTGCAATCTCAAAATTCCTCTCTAAATTGCATCTGATGGATTGTTACTTAATAGATACGAATTTATTTTCTTATCATAAAAATCAAGACTACATAATGTTAAAAACCCGAATCTAACAAAACTAATTGAGCTTGTCACCATGTAACCCTAGTATATTAGGGTGGAAGTATAAACTATAAAAAAAAAATGTGTATTTGATTTAAAATTGATTGTTAATTTTATTGCAACGACGTTTGGACTAATTCTCCGATTCATGGGGAAAAATAGGATGGTAAATATTGTTTGACCCCAGCTAATCTTCATGATCAAATAAATGAACAAATTAAAAACTACCTTAAAGCTGATGAAACCTTCCAAGTAACTGTAAAGACAGTACTTTCCTTAGCATCTAAGGCATATGAAATATTCGAAAGTTCGAATATAGAGCAAAAACGCAAACTTTTTTGGTTCATCTATTATTACTCTTGATTTTGATTGACATTCTCCAAAGGATATTCAGCTGATATATTTTTATATTTATTTCTTAACTGCTCACGGTAAGAAGCCAGGTCAGGATCTTTATCATATATATATTCTGGTTTTATAGTTTCAGTTTTTGTAGAATGAACTGAAGACTTATTTGAATACTCAATGTACATTGCTGCCCCACAAGCAACAATTACAGCTACAACGGTAAGAACAAGTCTTAACAACTTACCCATAACCTTCATCCCCTATTATACTCCTTTAAGATTATAGTATAACCACTACTAACCATACATTAATTTAAAACTAATGTATATAGAATGATAAGTTAATAACACATCAAAAAGTAAAAATATTATTTGTTAAATATATAGATCCATCTCCAAAGGCCTCTATTAGTGTATACCCTGATGTCAGTGGATTTATCAGTAACTGGGTTAGCTATTGCAGGTAAACAGAGGAAAAGACAGGAAAAGAAACTCTTAGGTAAAGTCCAGATTTATTGATAAAATTCCACTATAGGAAAATCTAGGAAAAACCCTATTTCGCCTTCGCAAAGCAGGGGACGCTGGTTCATGTCTAGTTACTCTAAAGAAATTATTAGTTCTAAATGGCTTGGACACTCGGATATTAAAAACACTATGGTATATCTCCAGATTCTGAGTCAGGATACTAGAGACTTTTATGAAGCGCTTGCATTTTTTGTGCTGAGAATGACATAGTCGAGAGAATTGGAGGTCAACCTCCTCAGTCCCTTGAGAATTTTATTCAATCTAATATTGAGAGGTTTAGAAACTAATTTTTATGTCCTAGTTCTTAAACATTTATACATACATTGAATAAAATATTTTTATTATAAAAGTAGTGTTGACTTGAATGATCAATTATTGATATAATGGGTCTAGAAGGGGTTAATCTTAGGGGTGGTTAAGTTCCACTCAATTATTTTTGAATATTTTTGTTTTGTCATAAAAGATTCGTTAATACCATAGAACTATATTTAAGAAATTGATAATAGGTAATATTAATAAAATATAGGAGGTAATACCATTTGGTGACGATGATAACTACATCACTCTCAATGATCACGGCGTTGGCAAAAATAGAGACTTGCGAGACAGCAGACCTGGACTAGCTCATATAGGCTTTGTGGTAGACAGCGTAGACGAAGTAAAAAATAGACTTGTATCCAAGGGTTATGAGATCGCAACTATAGGGGCGAATCATCCATTTAGAAAGACAATTTACTTTATCGACCCTGAAGGTTATCAATTTGAGTTTATTCAATACTTAAGTGAGATTCCAAGTGAAAAAAATATGTACGGCGGCGAAACCAATGACATTAAAAGAGTAAGCACCAAGTAATGGAGGACAAAATGGAAAACAGAAATATAATGAAAGAGCTCTATCAATATGTTGATGACAAAAACATTAATGGCCTAAAATCTTTACTAGCTGAGAACGTGCACTTTCGATTGGGTAACTTTGAATCTGTTAGAGGATTAAAGAATGTTCTTGAAGCAAATACAAGTTTCTTTAAGAGTATAGAGAGTATGAAGCATCAAATCGACAATATTTGGCAAGAGAAGAATGATGTCATTTGTAACGGAAAAGTTGAGTATATTAGACTTGATGGGAGCAAACACTCCATAACCTTTGCGAGTATCCTAACTATCATAGATGGTAAGATAGACAACTATCTAGTATATGCTGATGTATCTAAACTTTAATATAAAATCATTTTGATGAAACGGTCCAAGAGGTATTGGGCCGTTTTTTTACTTATACACTACTTTAAATCTAAAAACCTATCCCCTCTCTAGCTTGCTTCTCTGTAACTTCATTGAACTTACAGAAAAAATGATTAATGCTTCAATCAGTAACCTAAGAACACATGTCCCCGGAATTATGACTCTTTTAAATCTGCAAATAAATCGATTTGATTACCATCAGGGTCTTTAATGCAAGCATATCTTTGTCCCCAAAAAGCATCCCAAGGACCTTTAACACTTTCAAATTTGGCATCTATCATTTTTGAATACACCGTATCCACAAGAAGAGCGCTTTCCTGCTTAAAACATAAAACTATACCGCTGCCTGCTCCGCGCTTCCAATCAGGGTTTATTTTTTGAATAAGTTCTACCGAATCAAGCATTATTCTAACTCCGCTAGGTGTTTCTCCAGAATAATGCCCTTCTCCAACCTCTACAAGATTAACGCCTAGAAAAGCATAAAACTCGATAGATTTTTTGATCTCGCTGCTATGATTAAGACAACTGTTGTAAGCTCGGCTCTGGCCAGTGTATTGGCGGTAGTGATGCTTATTGCCCTAGCGTTTTCAGCTCTCCCGTAATGGCTGATAAAATGGCTGATGAAGGGGCCATCCCCTGCCGACCTCAATGATCTAGAGATCGCGCATGTCGCCTACACGGCGGATTTGATCGATATCCGCTATGCACATATGGCGCTCGCGAAATCCAAAGATCCAAAGGTGCGTGAATTTGCCCAAACCATGATCAGGGATCACAGCGCCGTTAATGACCAAGCCCTAGCCCTACTCAAGAAGCTCAATGCCAATGCGCAAGACAATTTCTTAAGCAAGCAGCTTAGTGCTCAGGCCGATCAGCTTGTAGACGAGATGAGTAGTTTGAGCGGAAAGGCATTCGACCAACGCTACGCGGACAATGAGCTTGGATATCACCAGGCTGTCATCGCCTTGGTCGGGGATACCTTTATCCCTAACATAGAAAACCTTATAATAGAATTAAGCATTGTTTATCCCCCATAATTTTATCAAAATTATTTAGAACTATATTCAAAGTACATCTGCTGTATTGGTTGCGAATGCCAATAAGACTGAAAATTGGAAGGCTTTTCAACTGGCAAATCAAATATTTTGGCTGGTACAAATACTGGTAGAGGGTCTATATTAAAAGGATAAGGTTCGCAAACTATTTTCTTTTGTCCTTTGGGCTGAATTTTAATCGTAACTCTGTCTTGCCAACCCTTTCTAGGAACATCTAGAAGGTCAAATTCATCATCACCAAGCCCTACTGCATCCCCTTCATTTGGAGGAATTAAATTTGAACATAGAGATAGAGACAGTGCATCCATAAGTTGTAAGAAACGTGCATTCGGCTTAAGATGTTCTTCTTCGACCCAATGTGGAGTGTCTGGATTATTTTTAACCTTAGTAATAAATTCAGCTTGCATATTCTCAAGTTCAGTCATGAAATTTTTGGCATTCTCAAGTTTCTCATCTTCAAATGTATACTCAAGCAGGGTAGTTTTTCGCACCAAAGGGTGTAAAAATGCAGGATCTGGATCGTCGAATACAGTTTGGGCATAAAGCCAGTATGCATGAAAACTCATTAATAAACTTGCATATGGGTGATTTTTGCTAAATCGTGGTAAACTCAGCCTCCAGCGGTTCATTCCCTCCTGTAAATTTGTTAAAAATTCAGTGAGATTCATTGGAAGTCCATCGTTATCATTCAATTGTGGTGTAGCTTCCCACTCCCACCAACCGTTGTCATGTTCTGAAACTGCTAATACTATTTCGTCTTTAAGACGTTCATGATCATCTGATTTATGAAAATATCCGGGTGCATTAAATTCTTCATTTCCCCAATGGGCTGCTAAGTAACCAGCGATCTGCCCATGATCTGGTTGGGT
>SMWS01000082.1 GCA_004356685.1 Deltaproteobacteria bacterium | reverse complement strand
CGGTCTTGGTTTTATAAGAGTTGGTAGACAGCCATTTGACTGGGGACTTGGCATGTGGGCAAATGGTGGCTGGGATCCACATTCAGACCTTGGTTTCCTTCCAGAAAGATTCTTATGGCTTAAATCCTGGCCTGTTGGTAGCGCTACTTTCACTCAGGTTATAGTATCTGACTTAGTTGCTTCCGGTAATTCGCTTGTAAATGGAACCGGTAAAGCTTTTGATATAATAGCTGGTGCTTCAATACTAAACGGAGATATTGGCGGAGTTAACGCTACACTTGGTGGTTTTTATTTCCCATTTTTCCAGCAGGATAATATAGGTGCATCTACTACAACTGGTGAGCCTGGTGGTTTAACTAATAATGGTGCCTTTGATGTTGACCGTGTAGGTCTTTACTCCATATATATTGATTTAAAAGCTGAAAAATGGAGATTTGCTTTTGAAGTTGACATGCAAGAAGGAACGATTGATAATTTTTTTGGTGATGGCAATGCTAGTGTAGAAATAGACTATCAGTATGAAATGGTTGGTCGCTTTGAATTCTATCCAAGCGCCCATGCTATTCCAATCATAGCCTTAGAAGGTGGATGGTCACAGGGTGCGGATGCATCTCAGTTAGATTTATCAACTGCCACAACTTCTGGTAATGGAGTTCTCACAGGTAATCTGGTTCCAATGAATCCTGCATATAATCTAGATAACCTTCTTTTCAAAAATATAATTCCAACTATTTATAACCAGGAATCTTCAGCTCAGAATGCCTTTTATGCAAAACTTTCGACAAACATAAAGTTTGCTGACAATTGGTCATTTGCACCAATGGTGCTAGCAGCATGGATTGATGAAACCAATACATTTATTGGTAATCCGACTATAAGTAATGCAGGATTAACATCATTGCCATTAAGCCAGGTTACAGTAGAGGATGATTTTCTTGGTGTAGAGGTTGAGGGTGTACTCACATGGCATATGTATCCAGGTGTTGATGTAGATCTTATAGGTTCTATAGTATTTGCTGGAGACGGTCTAACTGATCTGCTAGAAGCACAGGCAGCTCTCGTTACCGGTGAAAGTATAGCACAAGGTAGCGCTTCAGATACACCTTGGGCAGTACAAGGTAGAATGATTATCTACATTGATGATTTCTTTAAAGGTGAATAATTAGTAACGCAGTTAGTTATTAATTAATAAAAATTAAACCCTTCCAGAGTCTTTATGATTTTGGAAGGGTTTTTTATTTTAAAATTAGTTAGTAGTAAACTTGTTTAATTATTGTAATAATATTACAAACTCCTTCCTTTAAGCTTAGATATTAATTTTAATTTATCGATTTTGATTTTATTCATTATACTTTCATTCATCTATTTCTGATTAATAATAAATACAATATTTAGATATTAATATTTATCCGTTTTGGAGAACTAATATGAAAAGGTTAATTTTAGTTATTGGAATAACTATAGCTTTAAGTACTAATCTGTATTCGGAAACAATAGAACTAACTTTAAAAGAAGCATTGGTGTTAGCGCTTGATAATAATCGAGATATCAAAATTGAAAGATTTAATATCGATAAGTCTGAAGGTGAAATAAAAAGACAAAAAGGATTATTCGATCCATTACTGTCATTTGAATCATCATATTCAAAATCTGAATTGCCTACTGCCAGTACTTTTATTGAGAGCGGCGCTGTAAATGAAGATGGATTTAATATCAATGTAGCAGTAGCTGGAAGATTGCCAACCGGCACTTTTTATGACTTAGTTAAATTTTCTGCTACTAGAACCGAGACAGATTCTCCAATTGAAGCATTAAGCCCTAATTGGTTTACAAGTTTAAATTTTAGTATAGGTCAGGATTTACTTAGAGATTTTGGCTTAGATGTGAATTTAGTAGGGGTAATCACCGCTAAAAAAAGTAGTGATATAGCAGTAAATGAGCTTGAAAAAAGGATAAGCGAAGTATTTTTGAATGTTGAGATACATTACTGGGGTTTGATTGGATTTTTAGAAAACCTCGAACTTCAAAAAAAGGCTCTTGAACTGGCAAAGGATCTACAAACAAGAAACGAGATTCAGGTGGAGGTAGGTGTGCTTCCTCAAATTGCCGTTACACAAGCAAAATCGGAGGTTGCTGCCAGGCAGGTTGATGTTATAACAGCAGAAAACAGTGTTGAAGCAGTTGCGGATAGACTCAAAAATATACTGGTCTTGCCACTTAGTTCTCAAATAAAACCAATAGATGATCCTATTAAAGAATATAAGGATTATAATCTAAAACTTATAATTGAAGAGTCTTTAAGAAATAGACCTGAAATCAGGCAGGCAAAATTAGAAATAGAGAAAAATGAAAATTTAAGAAAGTTTTATTCTAACCAAAGACTGCCTAAACTATCGGTGCAGGGAATTTTAGAATTCCAGGGACTGGGCGGGGATGAGAATCTGGACAGGGTTAATTTTGGCGGGGGTGAGCTGGATCCTATACCGGAGCAGTTTAATCAACCAGGCGACGCATTTGATCAGCTATATAATGGAGATTTTCTAAACTGGAGTATTCTTGGGGTATTCAGTTACCCTATTTTCAATTGGGAAGCCAGAGGGCAATATATTAAAGCTAAAGCTGATCTGAACAGAACGGTAATAGAGTATGATAAAACAGTAGACGACATTAACCTTGATGTTAGAAATTCAATTCGAGAACTAGAAAATGGTAAAAGAAGAATCCAGGCTGCCGACATGTCAGTAGATCTTGCAAGCCAGGTTTTATCTAACGAAGGAGAGAGATTAAAAGTAGGCATGGGTACTACCAGGCATGTTTTAGAGGCGCAGAGAGATCTCGTTGATGCAAGAGCAAGCCAGATAAGAGCAATTGCAGATTATAATATAGCGCTTGCCAGGCTTGAAAGGGCAAAAGGTACAATAATACAGAGTAAGGGTATAGTTATTAAGTGAATTAATGCTTAAAATGTCTTACGCCAGTAAATACCATTGATATACCCAGTTCATCACAGGCATCTATGATATCCTGATCTCGAATTGATCCTCCAGGCTGGATTATCGCAGACACTCCAAGTTTTGCAGCCTCGTCTATACCGTCTCTAAAAGGGAAGAATGCATCAGAAGCAAGCACTGAACCCTTAGTTGGTATACTTGCCTTTAATCCACATAGTTTCACCGAATCTACTCTGCTCATCTGTCCAGCCCCAATTCCAACTGTTTGGCCGGTTCTGGCAAGAATAATAGCATTTGATTTAACATGCTTACAAACTATCCATGCAAATTTTAATGCATTTAATTGCTCTTCAGTAGGTGATTTTTTAGTTGGTATTTTTAAATTACTAAAATCTGTATTGAATCCAAGGTCCTTATCCTGAAAAAGAGCTCCGCCTGTAACCTTTTTTAAATCGAGATATGAATTAGAAAGGTTTGTGAGTGGAGGCGTTTTTAAAACCCTCACATTTTTCTTTGTCGAGAGGATATCAAGTGCTTTTTCAGTATAATCCGGAGCGATGATGACCTCCAAAAACATGTCTGTCAGTTCGGTTGCGACGAGTTCATCTACTTGCGTGTTAAATGATACAATACCGCCAAATGAGCTTACTGGATCACACTCCTTAGCGTTTAAAAATGCTTGCTGAGCTGTTGTTCCAAGCGCAACTCCGCACGGATTATTATGCTTTACGATTACACACGCCGTTTGCTTAAACTCCTTTACTGCTTCTAAAGCAGAATCAGTATCATAGATGTTATTTAGAGATAGTTCTTTTCCCTGCAGTTGAGTTGAGTTTGAGATAGAGGGTTCGCCAAAACCCTGTTGAGTATAAAAAGCTCCATCCTGATGGGGATTTTCTCCATATCTAAGACTGAGCTTCTTGTTGAAGTGCATGGTTAGAGAATCTGGAAATTTAATCTTGGAGTTGTCTAAGTTTGTAGAGCCAAGATAGTTTGAAATAGCCGCATCGTAGTTCGATACATATGAAAATGCCTTTTTGGCCAGTTTGAAATTTGTTTCTACTGAAACGTGACCACCGTTTTTCTTTAGTTCTTTTAATATGAGCTTATAGTCTGCTGGATCATGGACTATGGATACATATTTATAGTTTTTAGCAGCGGCTCTTAGCGTTGTAGGGCCACCAATATCGATATTTTCTATAGCTTCATCTAAAGATACATCATCCTTTTTTATTACATCGATAAAGGGGTAAAAGTTAACTACAACAATATCTATAGGTCCAATATCGTTTTTTTCCATATCCTCTATATGAGAAGGGTTATCCCTTATTGATAAGATACCCCCGTGAATTTTAGGGTGGAGAGTCTTAACTCTTCCTCCAAGCATCTCTGGTGAGTTGGTATAATCTGATATATCAGTTATAGGAATGCCAGAATCCTTTAGCTTTTTTGCAGTCCCGCCGGTGGATATAATCTCAATTCCGAGTTTAACAAGTCCTTGAGCAAATTTGTTTATTTCCCTTTTATCCCATACACTTATTAATGCTCTTTTTGCTTTTTGCATTTTTGATATCCTTCTATTAGAAATATAGAGTTTAAATTAGTTAGAAACTGCTTATTTATGGATAAAACTAGATAGAATATTATATAATTCATAATTAACATTACTTTTGAGAACTTGTCAATTGTTGCGTATAATCTGAATTTCATTATTTTATTAAAATAAAAATTGGATATGAACAAGGATAAATCATCATCGATAAATGTAGGAATTTTCGTTCTTGCAAGCATTGTTTCTTTAATAATTTTTATATTTATGCTTGGCGGAGATAATAAATTATTTACTAGAAGCTACAAGGTTCAAACATCTTTTACCAATGTTGCAGGCCTGTCCGAGGGGGCATCGGTCAGGCTTTCGGGAGTAAGAATAGGAAGCGTAAAAGAAATAAGATTTCCTAAAGATACAGATAAGAATTTTATAGTAGTACTCATGCATGTGAAGGAAGACGGAGTAAGGAGGATAGGCACTGATGCTATTGCAACAATTAAGACAGAAGGTCTTTTGGGTGATAGATATATAGAAATAATTAAAGGATCTAAAGAAAGTCCCAAAGAAATTAAAGACATTATTAAAATTAACAGTTTTAATCCAGCCGATATCACAAAACTGCTTGACCAATCAGATGAGTTGATTGGCAACATTATCAATATCTCAGAGAGCCTAGACGAGATAGTAAAGGCATTTGGCAAGGAAGAAAACATAAATAATATATCAGACACAATTGCATCTTTTAGAAATACTATAGAGGCAATAGAAAAGGAAGATGGGATATTGAATACTCTAATTTATGGTATTAAGAATAAAAAAGCTGGTGATAAGAATACGCTTGCAAAGTTAGATGAAACAATCGCACTGTTAAATGAACTGCTAACCGAAATTAAGACAGGCGATGGCCTGCTTACGGCTTTGCTGTTTGAAGAAGATTTAAAGATAAAGGTCGATAACGCTATTTCAAATATTGAAAAAGCTGCGGAATCGATTGGTAACGATAGTGGTATTGCAAGTAACTTGAGAGATACTGTTGCAAATCTAAAAAGCATTACAGGTAAATTAGATCAGGGTGAGGGAACAATTGGAGCCATGATTAATGATCCCTTGCTATATGATAAATTGAATGCCATCTTGGGTGAGGCTGAAAGAAGCAGATTTATAAGAGCTACGATTAAGTATATGATTGAGCAAAAGATTAAAAGAAAGCAGGAAGAAAAACTGGGTAATTCAGGATAATTAGCGGGAGACGGGATTCGAACCCGCGACCCCAAGCTTGGGAAGCTTGTGCTCTAGCCAGCTGAGCTACACCCGCAATGATTTTTAAGTTAAAACATCTTAGTAATAAAGTCAATTGATATCATTTATTATTCTGTGAAAATGAAAACTAATAGAAAGACTAATAACCTGATTACAGAATCTGTAAACCCTAATACAATTGATATTGATATATCCTCTACAAAAAAGATAATAAAACTTATTTCGGATGAAGATCGTAAAATCCCAAAAGCAGTTTATGAACAAAGGGAATCGATTGAAGCCGCGATCGAGCTTATATATAAACAATCTAAGAACGGTGGAAGAATATTTTTTGTAGGAGCAGGCACAAGCGGAAGGCTCGGCGTGATTGAGGCAGCGGAATGCCCACCGACTTTTGGCACATCTCCATCGGCCGTACAGGCTATAATAGCAGGAGGAAACAAAGCAATTCTAAATTCAATTGAAGGTGCTGAAGATTCTCATACTGAAAGCACGGATGAATTAAGAAAAAGAAAATTAAATAAAAACGATGTGGTAGTAGGAATTGCAGCCAGTAGTACAACCCCATTTGTGCTTGGAGCTATTAACTATGCAAAACAAATCAAGGCACAGGCAGTCTTAATCACTTTTAACCCTGCAAAAAAAAATATAGCAGACATTATCATTTCTCCGATTCTGGGACCAGAGGCGATTGTTGGTTCAACACGAATGAAAGCGGGTACCGCAACTAAAATGATTTTAAATATGATAACCACAACGGTAATGATTAAGCTTGGCAAGACTTATAAAAACCTGATGGTAGATGTCCAGCCTAAATCAGAAAAACTAAGAAACAGGGCAAAACGAATAGTTAAACAACTAGTTAAGACTAATTACAGAAAAGCGCAAAGCTTATTAGAAGATTCAGGTTGGGATGTGAAAACGGCAGTAGTCATGGGCAAAAGAAAAATGACATATTTAGAAGCAAAAGCGTTACTAAGCAAACATGGTGGCTTCTTAAGGAAAGCACTTCAGTAGTATTTAATTGATAATCTAAATGAATCCTGTTCAAAAACTGTCGAATAAAAAAGGTAAAATTGTAATAGGTTTAATGTCGGGCACGTCTGTGGATGGGATCGATGCGGCAGTAGTTAAAATTAAAGATAGCGGCATAAAATCGAAAATTAAAACCCTTGGTTTTATATGTAAGAAATATAGCCCCAAAATAAAAAAGAGACTATTAGAGATAAAAGAAATAACAGCGATAAAAGAAATTTCGGAGCTTAATTATTTAGTGGCTGAAGAATTTGCAAAGGCTGCTGCGCTTTGTGCAAAAAAATTTGTTTCTGATATTAGCAATGTTGATCTTATAGGATCTCACGGCCAGACAATCTATCATAACCCGCCTTCAAGAAGAGTCGGTATTCCAGCAACTTTTCAGATAGGGGATATTGACGTGATAGCAGAAAAGACCGGGGTTAGCACAGCAGGTGATTTTAGGCAGCGTGATATGGCGGCAGGAGGCGAAGGAGCTCCTATCATGCCCTATATTGATTATCTGTTATTTAATAAATGCTCTCACAGCCCTCTGCTTGCTCAAAATATTGGTGGTATTGCAAATGTAACGGTTGTAACCCGCAGATTGGACGACATGATAGCTTTTGATACAGGCCCCGGAAATATGCTTATGGACGGTATTATGAGGATAAATTCAAATGGAAAAAAGTTGTTCGATAAAAACGGAGTAATAGCTAAGAGTGGAATTGTAAATGAAGAACTGTTACAGAAGTTGCTATTAGATAAATATTATAGACAAAAACCTCCAAAGTCTACGGGGGCTGAAAAATTTGGCGCCAAGGCGGCAGAAAATTTATATAAGTTAATCAAAACCAAAAAAATCAATTTTAAAGATATGATGAGGACACTTTTGGAACTAACTGTAGAGACAATTGCACAGGCTTATAAAAATTTTATTTTTCCTAAACACACAATTGAAAAGGTTGTTTTAAGCGGCGGTGGGACGAATAATATTTTTATGGTAAGTGAGCTTAGAACAAGGTTAGCAGGTATCGAGATTGTATCATCTGACGCATTTGGTATACCGGCCTGTGCTAAAGAAGCAATTGGGATGGCAGTTTTAGCAAATGAGCTTGTATCAGGCAATAAAACAAATGTTCCTTCCTGCACAGGAGCCAGAAGATATGTTTCACTTGGAAAAATATCTTATAGTTTCTAATAATTAGTTTATGAGTAATATTCTAAATTCATTTTCTCCCATTGACTGGATAATTATTTTTTCATATCTGGCAGTTACTATTGGGGTGGGCCTCTATTTTACAAAAAGGGCCAGCTCAAATATCACCGACTATTTTGTTTCCGGCAGGAATCTTCCCTGGTGGCTTCTTGGAACTTCGATGGTTGCTACAACTTTTGCTGCCGATACCCCTCTTGTAATAACAGGCTGGGTGCGCTCAGAAGGCATATGGAAGAACTGGTTTTGGTGGAACTATATTTTTGGACATGTGCTTGCAGTTTTTCTGTTTGCAAGGCTTTGGAGAAGAGCCGAGGTCTTAACCGATAATGAGTTCATTGAGCTTAGATATAGCGGGAAACCCGCAGCGTTTCTCAGAGGATTTAAAGCGCTTTATTTTTCTACAATATACAATTTTATAGTGATGGGCTGGGTTATAAGCGCTATGGCTAAAGTGTTTGGGGTGTTCTTTGGGGTCGAAACATATATAGCAATTGTGGTTTGCCTCGCAATTGCGGTGTTCTATACGACACTCTCTGGGATATGGGGCGTGGCAATTACAGATTTCATACAGTATTTTATTGCACTATTTGGATCAATTGTTTTAGTTCATTTTGTGATAAATTCCCCAGAAATTGGGGGCTATTCAGGTTTTTTATCCAGATTAGGTGAAGTGGAGAGTAATCTGAAATTCTTTATGACCCCAAGCACAGGAACACCCGTGGATCAAGGGTTTTTCTCGTCCAGTTTCTTTTCTTTTTTGATATTTATAAGCGTTATCTGGTGGTCATCTCATAATGCTGATGGCGGGGGTTATATAATTCAGAGGATGTCTTCAGCAAAAAATGAAAACCATGCGGTAGCAGGTACAGCCTGGTTTGTTATTAATCACTATATAATAAGGCTTTGGCCCTGGGTGCTTATAGCCGTGGCATCACTGCTTGTTTTTCCATATGCAGAAAACAGCAACGCAGATCAGGAGGTTTATTATCTTCTTATGATAAAAAGGTTTCTGGGTCCAGGGCTGCTGGGGCTTTTGTTTATCACATTTTTAGCAGCATTTATGTCAACTATAACTACACATTTGAACTGGGGTTCGTCTTATCTGGTAAACGACATATATAAAAGGTTTATTGAAAAAGATAGGTCAGATCGCCATTATGTGATGGTATCGAGGATATTTACAATTATAATTACGATTCTTGCCGGAATCTTTGCGTTTTATATTAAAGATATAGGCAAAGCCTGGATTTTTCTGTGGGCAATGAGCGCAGGTATAGGGCTTGTTCTTATACTAAGGTGGTTTTGGTGGAGAATAAACGCATGGTCTGAAATATCCGCTCTTGGAAGCTCGATACTTACAATATTGATCATGATTATTTATACAAATTTAAAGGGAATAAGTCTTGAGCTAAAACATCAGGTAATCGTCATACCAGTTTCGATTTCAACCTGGATTATTACAACATATTTTACCAGTCCTGAACCAGTTGAAAAACTGCAAAAATTTTACAATAAAATAAAACCCTGGGGTTATTGGGGGCCGGTAACTACGGTTACTCAAGACAGGGATTCACTGGCACGAGTTCTCATTAACTGGGCGCTTGGTGTTTGTGTAGTGTTAGCTGGCATGATTGGGATTGGCAAACTATTGTTAGGCGAGTTTAGTCTTGGAATCGTTTTATTTGCTTTTTCAATTATTTGTTCGTTCCTAATTTACTTAAGAATTTTTACAAATAGATAGTTATTATTTTAATTGTTGTAATTTTGTGTTAATAGTTATGCGATTGTTTTTTTCGGTTAAACAAAATGGCTATAAAAGTTAAAATTATAAAAACACCAGAATTAAGTTTTTTTGAACAATTATACATTCCTCAAATACTAAAGGGAATGTTTATTACGCTTAAGCATCTTTTGAGGTTTCAGCCCATAACCGTGCAGTACCCAGAAGAGGTAAAAGAGCTTCCGCCAAGGTACAGAGGGCTGCATATACTTCCTGGGGATGATGATCAGAAAATAAGGTGTGTTGCATGCAAGCTTTGTGAAGTAGCGTGCCCGACGCAGGCAATTTCAATTGTTTCCGAGCCTGCCGATGATTATGGGGTGGAAAGAAGACCGAAGATCTACAACATAGATTTTATGCGCTGTGTATTTTGCGGGTTTTGTGTAGAAGCGTGCCCTTGTGATGCACTTAGGATGGGAATGAAATATGAGCTCTCTTCTTACAACAGGGCCGGGCTTGTTCATACAAAAGAGGTGTTCTTTGAACCAACAGTAAGAAGTGAAGCGCCTAGAGATAATGCAAATTTCTTATATGAAATGGGAACTGGAAAAATATTAGATACTCCGGATGATGCAGAAAAAGTAAAAGAGCTAACCGGAATTTATACCCCTAAATAAACATCTATTTCTAAATATTTATCTATTTTCACACTACGTATTTCAGAGTACCTCACTAAATATCATTAATAATACAAATCTAAACTTTCGCTGTTGAAATATACTTTATTAAAATAGTATAATGATGTAGGAGAAAATTGTTCATTATGCAAAGTTCAAGTTTATTTATTAGTTCTTTTCTAATATTAGTCCTGATTAATTATCAGTTCGTTTACTGTGAAGATACAAAACCGGTTTCTCCACAGTTTCAGCAGAGTAAAGAAGCGGCAAGAGGGTATAACAATAGGGGTTTACTTTATATGGAAAAAAATCTCTATGACCTGGCGATTGAGGATTATAACAAGGCGGTTGAGTATCATCCACGTTACGCAGAGGCTTATAATAACCGCGGCTATGCATTTATTAAAAAAGGTGAGTATCAAAACGCCTTAAATGATGTAATTTCAGCTATTAAAATAGATAAGGGATATGCAGATGCCTATGCGAACCGTTGTTTTACTTATATTAATATGGGTGAATTAGTAAAAGCAGAGTTGGATTGCAATAAGTCAATAAGCCTGGATAAGCAGCTGTATAAAGCCTATTTATTCAGGGGTATAATACATAAAGCTAAATGCGATAAAAAAAATGCCAAAGATGATTTTAATGCTGTAATTAAAGATAGTCCGGATAAGCTGCTTGTTATACAGGCAGAGGCGTTGTTGAAATAACTATAATTTATATTTAGACCTTAATGAATTTTTAGAGTATGCAGAGTTTTTAGTATACTAAAATAATATGAAAACATTATTACTCCCACCAGGACCCAGAGGTTTACCAATACTCGGATCTTCTTTCCATTATTTCAGAGACATTCTGGGTTTTTTAATTCATATGCGAAAAACTTATGGAGAGATTGCATTTTTTAAGCTTGGAAAAAGAAAAATGTATATGGTGAGTGATCCTGAAATTGTAAAAGATGTACTGGTAACTAACAATGAAAATTTTAGTAAGAGCAGGGCACTGAAAAGGGCTAAGATGGTTGTAGGGGAAGGGCTCCTGACAAGCGAGGCTGATTTTCATTTAAAGCAGAGACGCATGATTCAGCCGGTATTTCTTCAAAAAAGAATTTCTAAATATGCCAGCATCATGAGCGAACATTCTCATAGAATATCTGAACAGTGGAAGGACGGTCAGGTATTGGATATGCATAAAGAGATGATGAAGATTACTTTTAGTATAGTTGTAAAGACCCTTTTTAACTCTGATATTGAAAAGAACCCCGATGAAATAGGTGATGCCCTTACTGCTGTTATGAAACAGTTCACAAGGCTTGTATTTCCATATTCAGAATACCTGGACAAGCTGCCCCTGCTAGGCGTAAAAAGATGCAACGAGGCGCTGCAAAAACTGGACAGTACAATATATGAATTTATAGAAGAAAGACGCGGGGATGAAGACAGCTATGATGATCTACTTTCTTTACTGCTTTCAGTTAGAAGCGGAGAGTCAGATAGCGCAGGCATGTCGGATCAGCAGATAAGAGACGAAGCGATAACACTATTTATTGCAGGGCAGGAGACTACTGCAAATTCTTTATCGTGGTCGCTTTATCTCATTTCTCAGCACCCTGAAGTGGAAATGAAACTCTATGCAGAGATTAAATCTGTTTTGGGTAGCAGACTGCCAAATATGGATGATTATAATAATCTAAAATATACAAAAATGGTTTTTACCGAGGCAATGAGGCTTTACCCTCCCGCCTGGACAGTTGTAAGGAGGGCACTGTCAGATTATAAATTAAAGGATTATATTGTTCCTGCCGGGGCTGATATTTTCATGAGCCAGTATGTTATTCAAAGAGATCCAAAATATTATTCTGACCCGCTCGAATTCAGGCCTGCACGCTGGGAAAATGATTTTATAAGGTCTATACCAAAGTTTGCATACTATCCATTTGGCGGAGGGCCCAGACTCTGCATTGGTGAAGGATTTGCTTGGTTGGAAGGAGTGCTTGTTTTAGCAACTATACTCTCAGGATGGAAAATGAAATTGGTTCAAAACAGGGCAGTAATACCTGACCCTTTAATTACGCTCAGACCAAAGAATGGGCTTAAAATGATATTAGAAAAAAGAGATGTTTAATTACCTTGTTTTGGACTATACCATCAGTCCAAAGTGATCAGCAATAAACTGTTTAACACCAGGGGCCCCTGTGACTTTTATAACTGTATATCCACCCTCTGAAGTAACCTTAAAATTTAAAAATGGGCAGCACTTGGATTCTAACTGCGTAATATTATCAACATCAATTATATTATATATATTAGAAAAAACGCTAATATCGTACCCATTTTCAGTTTCGACTACATCGGTTATAGCAAATTTTAGTTTTTCAGATAATTCGTCTCTTTTTTGTTTTTCTGTATCGCTTAGCAAACTAAAGTCACATTTTAATGATTCATTCATAGTAAAATATTAAACTAAACAAGTTGTTAAAACAATATGTTATTAAAAACCCTCTTCTATTGCTCCGTCTAAACCCTCAGACTTGATAACTGTCCATTCACCAAGTTTTGATTTCTTGAATGTAAGTGTGATATTTTCAAAAGAATCATCTTTTCCTAGAATGCTGATAGGAATGTTAGATTTTATTCCCTTGATATTCATATTCAGGTTTGCAATTGCAATTTTGTTTCCATCCTCTGTTTCATTCATAGTTACTGATAAATTGTTATATTTTGTTTCAAATTTATCGAATTTTTTGAAAACATTCTTAACTATATTTTTGACTACAAAATAAGTAGCTCCATAATCATCTCTGTACTCAAATGAAACATGCTCGGTGACTCCCTCATAAACTCCATTTTGTCCGGCGGTTATCATTTTGTTCAGTACCTTTTCTATTTCAGAGGGGTCATCTGAAGAAGGCCATAAGAAAAAAGCCGCAATCGCAATGATAATAACTGCAAATATTGTAATGATTTTCATAATATTAATAATAAAGTATTTATTCTATTTATCTATTGTTTGTAAGAATTTCAAATGAGTTGTTTTTAGAGACAATCTTTATCATGCCTTGTTTACTTATTTCATAAATTTCTAAATTCTTTGGTCTAATATAATCATAGTTTATTTTTTTTGTTATAAGCACAGAAGGGCCCAAAGTTAGTAAGAGCTTATTTAATGAATCATTATTTTTTATATACGGCGAAAATATAATTTTATTTGTATGTTTATTTAAAACATTGTTATTTGTGACACTACTTTTAATATACTGCGATATATCACTGCTAATTAACAAGTTTATATTTTCATGATTAATTCTTATCGAAACCCTGTTTTGTTTTATGAAATTGTGATCATATAATGGACTCAGCAGCATGTCTATTTTAGTTTTACCAAAATGCAGCGGTTCGTAGCCGGTTTGAATGTCGGTCCATTTAATATTTCTTTTGTTTATCTCTTCCCAAACTCTTCCATTTAATTTTGATCCATTTGTCCATAAATACTTAACTCTAAACTTACTGAGTAAATAGCTTGTCCCTTCTAAAATATCTTCATTGTTTTCTGTTAAAATCAGATAATCAACTCTAGATATGCCGGATTTTAATAAAAATGAAGTTATTACATTCTTTTCAATAAAACCCTTTTGATTAAATCTGGAATCGCCACCGTTTATCAGCATGTTTTTCCCATTTTCCATCTTTACAAACACGGTATTTCTTATTCCTGAATCCAAAAAATAAATTTCGAGATTTCTGTTTGTTAGATCTTTTATATATCCAAAACTAGTCGTGAGCATAAATAAAACGACAATAACAGGAGTAATGAATCTCAGTCTTTTGCTTGATTTTGTTATAAAGAATAAAAATACGGATAAATAGTAGAGGACAGTGCTTACTCTGCTTAAGTATGGCACTGTAACTGAAGCAATACTTAAACTTGATAGATTTTCTACGCCTGTAAGAAAAAAATTAATAAGTTGGTTATTTAATTCTACTAGAGGCAGTGAAACGCTGCTGCTTATATTAAACAACATGAAGCTGATTAGTCCCAGGGGTACGACTATAAACTCGATAAGAGGAATAAATATGAGGTTAGCAGGGATTGAAAGCAGAGATACTATCCCAAAGGAGTTTATAATTAGAGGCAATGTAAAAATTGTGGCAATCAGAGTAGTTTTGAGACTCGTTAAAACCTTATCCTTAAATGTGAATATCTTTAATGGGTAGTATTGATTAATGATCAAAATGCCTAAAACTGACAGAAATGACAACCTAAAGGAAAGATCAAATATAGCCGAAGGATCTATTAGTAATATTATAAATGCTGCAGCTGAAAGTGTATTTAGTTTGAAATGAGATCTTCCTATGATAATCGAAATTAAATATATTGTTGCCATTATCACCGCTCTTATCACCGGTGTTGCAAACCCTGATACGAACATATAAAAAATAATCGGAACAATTGTTAAGGCTGCTGTGATCTTTGGCACGTTGTAGGTCAGTAAAATCCACTCAGATCTTTTTAGTAACCAATCGAAAATAAAGTAGAAAATTAGGGCAATTGCTCCCAGATGCAGTCCTGATATAGCTAGTAGGTGCGATATTCCTAAAGACGAAAAGTTGTCTCTGAGTTCAGATGGAATTCCCTTTTTTTCACCTATCGTAAGGGCAGTATAAATTTCACTACTGGGAAACGTGAGGTTTTTTCTTATAAATCTGGCGAATTTTTCCCTTCTTCTTTCTACATTTTCTAAAAGAGAATAAGAATTAGACCAATTTCCAAAAGAAATTATATGAGACGTATCGGGAATAAATCCTTTTAAATATATATCTTTTCTCTTATAAAATTTTTTTACGTCAAATTTTCCCGGATTGTTATAATTTTTAAATTCTTTTAGTTTAACATTGAGAACTCGTATTCTATGCCCTTTATAAATACCATATAGATGGTCGTTAACGGTAACTATGACTTTCACATTAACATTATATTTTTTATTATTACTTGTTACGCTGTGGACTTGCAGATATAGCCTTGAACTATCTTCTCTTCTTTCTATAGACTTAAACATGATTCCTTCTATATCAGCTTTTTTGTTTTTGAAGCTTTCTATATGGTTTGGATCAGGGGGAGTTTGTGAGGAGATAAGAATTCCAAGCGATATAAATAACAGATACTTGTACTTACTGTTATAAAATGTGAGTAAAACTAGTATAGAGCTTAAAAAAGTAAGTGCTTTCCAACTTATATTTATCCATTCAGTACTAAGTATTCCAAAAACGAAAAATAAAAGGGGTAAAACTATTTTATTTCTTGCTAGAAAGGGTTTCATCAACTTTCTTTAATAATACAGTTGCGTATGAGGCGATTCCTTCTCCTCTTCCGGTAAACCCCATTCCATCTGTGGTAGTAGCTTTTATGCTAATAATCGAATCAGAAATCCCAATCGACTCAGATATATTTTTAGCGATTTTTTGGGTGTAATTTGAAAGTTTGGGCTTTTCACAGATTATAGTTGTATCGATATTTTCTATTTTAAATCCTTTAGCTTTTATAAGCTCATAAGACATCTTTAGAAGCTCTAAGCTCGAAATATCTTTAAATCTTGGATCGTTGCTCGGAAAATGTTTGCCCAAATCTCCACAGCTGGCAGCGCCAAGAAGAGCATCACAAATAGAATGAGTTAATACATCGGCATCTGAATATCCTTTGAGCCCCAATTCAGAAGGGATTTCTTGTCCTCCTAGAATGAGCTTTCTGTCTCTAGCAAACCTGTGCGCATCAAAACCATTTCCAATTCTATACATTAGTGTTTTCCTTTAAATAAAACTCTGCTAGTTTTAAATCTTCAGGTTTTGTTATTTTCAGATTATATTTAGGTCCCTCAACAATTGCAGGCTTTATACCTAATCTTTCCACAAGACTTGATTCATCGGTGCCAATCAAGTCTTTATCATAAGCATTTTGGAATGCAGACATAATTAATTCATATTTAAAGCCCTGAGGGGTTTGAGCAAGCCATAGACCCTCTCTTGGGACCGTCTTTTCGATTAAACGTGCTCCATTTGATAGTTTTACAGTATCGTTTATGGGTACAGCGCATATTGCGCAATCAGATTTTATAGACTGGTCTATGATTTGGTTAATAATTTTAACGTTTACTAAGGGCCTTGCAGCGTCGTGTACTAAAACAATATCTGTTTTATCCGAAACGTTTTTAAGCCCGTTATAAACAGAATCCTGCCTCTCCCTTCCGCCTTCAATTACTTTTTGTACTTTTTTAAACCTTTTAATTTTTGAGATAGTTGTATCATAAAACTCCAGATTCTCACCAGGTAGAACAACCACTATCTCTTTTACTAATTCACATTTTTCAAAAGCATCAATAGAATAATATAAGACTGGCTTTCCGCTTATTTCTATGAACTGCTTTTTTGTTATGCTTCCAAAACGTTTTCCGCTGCCGCCTGCTACAATAATTGCAGAGACATAAATATTATTACCCATTTAATTCAGAAACCATATCGTGTTCTGTTCCCTTGATCTTTGAAAAAACCATTCTTCCTGTTGGAGTCTGCAGCACGCTTGTAACAGAAACTTCTATCTGCTTGCCTATGCAGTTTCTTGCATCGTCAACAACAACCATTGTGCCGTCTTCAAGATATCCGATTCCCTGTTTTTCTTCCTTACCCTCTTTTGCTATAAGGATATTTATAGTTTCTCCAGGCAGGACGATTGGTTTGAGGGCACTGGATAGTTCGTTTAGGTTTAGCACTTTTACTCCCTGCAGACCTGCAACTTTGTTCAAATTAAAGTCATTTGTGATAATTACACCATTGACTTTCTTTGCCAGCTCTACCAGTTTTAGATCAGCTTCTCTTATTTTTGGGAAGTCATGCCCTGTAATTTTGATATTAACATTTGGGATATCCTGCTGCATCCTCTTTAAAATATCTAAACCTCGTCTTCCTCTCACACGCTTAATTGGCTCTCCAGAGTCTGCAATGTACTGAAGCTCCTTAATTATGAACTTGGGCACTAAAACTTCACCATTTATAAAACCTGCTTCGGCCACATCAGCAATTCTTCCGTCGATTATTACACTAGTATCAAGTATCAGGGTTTTATGAGCGCTTTTTTTAGATGAATACTTGCCTCCTTCTCTATTATCCGCCTCAGAGCCTTTCTTTAGGCCAATTGCTACTCCTGTATAAAGAAGAATTATAAGCGTAACTATATTGGCATATGGAATAAATTCTGCTGGTGTCGGAGAGTAACTAATTAGTTCCCTTATAATAAGGAAGAGTACAGATGCCGAAATTATTCCAGCTGCAATTCCAGCTGCTGATATTGGAGAAATATCATCGGTGCTTGGTTCGATAATAAATATAAATATAGCTGATACGATGCCAAAAAGAATGGTTATTGAAACGGTAAAATCTATGTTTTCTGGGTTATAGCTAAATAAAAATCCCAGAAAGGTAACGAAAATAAGAAAAAGAAACTTTGTTAACATTTCTGCAACCCCCAAATTTAAATTCCCTTCCCCAATACAGTAATTATTTAAGAATATTAATAATTAACTATTATGCATTTTTTGTATTGAGGATAAGGTAAGATTATTATTAATTTTTTACGTTTATAACTAAACTAACAATTTCATCTCTTACTCTTATGTACCTGCTTTCTCCATATCCGGGTGGTTTTGCCCTTCCCTCAATACTTTGATCTGCAATTATTTCACCTGTATTTTTATCTACAAGGTTTATTCTAACTGTTACTGAGCTTTTACCTTTGTCATTGCGCCTGAGAAGCCATTCGCAGTACTTGCATCCTCTGTTGTAATTTGTAACCTTTCCTTTTACAAGTAAGATATTTTTGCCTGAAATCTGAGTTCTTGGCCTGGAAAATTCAGAGCTAGTTCTTATTACTTCTAAATCTTTATATAGAGATTTAAGAGACTTAGCGACCATGTCAGGTATAATCGTATTTGAATCGTACGGAACCCAATTTTCGTCAGTTTTATCAAAGTTAGGAAGTTCAATTATTTTATAAGAATAAGTAAGATTCTTGTCAATATTTTTATAGCTTATTATCTTAATAGGACTACAACTAATAACAATTAAGTTGAATAATAAAAAGATAATGATAAATAATTTCCTTGTCGGCATGACACCTCCTTTTTTAGTATTTTTAATACAATACTTAATTAATTTAAAATTTAAATAAACAATCTGATATTTGCTTATATTTTAATTATTAATAACTGCCACATAAATATTTTAACTTGTAAATTTATTAAATAACTCAAATGAAAATTTGTACACTCGCTAGTGGAAGTTCTGGGAATTCATTATATGTTGAGACTGATCATGCAAGGATCCTGATAGATGCGGGTATTAGCAATAAAAAAATTACAGAAAGGCTTAAAAGTATAAATGTTGCAATTGATGACATTGACGGGGTTATAATAAGCCATGAACACTCAGATCACTCGTTAGCACTGCCTTATTTAAAGATTCCTGTTTATATTTCAAGCTCCATCACAAATCTGTGGAATGATAAAATATTGAATCTTAAACAATTTCAGATCGGCACTCCTTTTTGCATTAAAGATACAACTATCATATCTTTTCCAGTGCCGCATGACGCTGTTGACCCTGTTGGGTTTACTCTGCAAACTGACAAATATAAATTGGGAGTAGTTACCGATATTGGGGTTACCACCAGGCTTATAAGTGAAAGGTTAAAAGGATCCAATATGCTAGTCGTAGAGTTTAACCATGATGACAATATGCTTTTATACAGCCCTTACCCCTGGCATCTCAAACAGAGAATAAAGAGCAGGCTTGGGCATTTATCAAACAAAGAAGCTTCGGGGTTACTAAAAACTCTTGTGCATCCAGATTTGAAATCTGTAACGCTTGCACATCTGAGCAAAGTAAACAATAATCAGGAATCTGCATTTGAATATGCTCACATGGCTTTAAAACAAAGCGGGCTAACCGATATAAATATCAATGTTGCTCCAAGAAATGATATAAGTGAGGTAATTGAAATTTGATACAAAGATATTGCAGGGAAGAGATCTCTCAGATTTGGACAGAGCAATCTAAATATGAATACTGGCTTAAAGTCGAACTAGCTGGCTGTGATGCATGGGCAAAGCTCGGTAAGATTCCAAAGAAGTCACTGCAAAATATAAAGAAAAAAGCAAAATTTAATGTATCTAGGATAAACAAGTTAGAAAAAACCTTGAAGCATGATGTTATATCCTTTTTAACTTCAGTTGCTGAAAATGTTGGAAAAGATTCGAGGTTCATACATATGGGGCTTACTTCTTCTGATGTTTTAGATACTGCTTTTGCTCTTCAGTTAAGAGACAGTTCTGACATTATAATAAAAGATATTAAAGACGTTTTATCAGTTTTAAGAAAGCTTGCAAGAAAGCATAAATATACCCCTATGGTTGGAAGGACTCATGGGATTCATGCCGAACCAACAACGTTTGGCCTTGTAGGAGCGCTTTGGTATGATGAGATGGGCAGAAATTTGCAGCGAATGAAAAGGGCTAAAGATGCTATAAGCGTAGGACAAATTTCGGGCGCTGTAGGCGCTTATGTTAATATCCCGCCCTCGATCGAAAAAGATGCCTGCAGGATATTAAAACTTAAGCCTGCTAGTATTTCCACTCAGGTTATTCAAAGGGATTTACATGCAGAATTTTTTCTTACACTTTCAATAATTGCTTCAACTATAGAAAAAATTGCCCTTCAAATAAGACACTTTCAAAGAACCGAGGTGTTGGAAGCTGAAGAGGGTTTCACTGAAGGACAAAAGGGTTCTTCAGCAATGCCTCATAAAAAAAATCCCATACTTTCAGAAAATCTGTGTGGACTCTCAAGACTTGTCAGGGCTAATGGCACTGCAGCTCTGGAAAATAATCCTCTATGGCATGAAAGGGATATAAGTCATTCATCTGTTGAAAGAGTAATAGGACCTGATAGCACGATACTTATAGATTTCATGTTATATAGGTTAAAATCGCTACTTGAAAATCTTCAGGTCTATCCAAATAATATGAAGAAAAATATGGATATTACAAATGGACTCATATTTTCTGAAAAGGTGCTGTTAAGACTTGTGGACAAAGGCATTACAAGGGAAAAAGCTTATGAATTAGTGCAAAGAAACGCAATGAAGTGTTGGCAGCAAAAGACCGCTTATAAAGACATATTAATATCAGATACTGAGCTTACCAAGTATTTATCCAGTGATGAAATACAAAGCTGTTTTGACCTTAAAAGTGAGTTTAAAAACATTGATTTAATATTTAAGAGGGTTTTTTCTTAAGTTCTTCATTTCCCTATCTAAACTTAACATATAAAAAAACCCCGATGAAGTAACATTCACCGGGGGTTTTTATTTCTCAGAAGAGATGGGTAATGACTTTACTTAAGCCCGCTGTTTTTTAGAAACTAGTCTGAAGCTGAATTCTTAATATATTTACGTCGTCTTGGTGGTCAATATCTTTCAACCTGTTAAATGTGTAGCTGATCTGCAGTCTCCAGTCTGTATATTCGGTTAGTCTGTTAATCTTTGGTAAGTAAAAGTTCAGCCCGGTCATCAGTTCAATTGAACTATCTCTGGAATTTTCAACAACATCTTTATCTGTGTCTAGTTTCAGATAAGAAAACAAACCTGCAATTTGTATATATGGGGGTAAAAAGTAATAACCACCCTGTACTGTGATTCCATAATCAATGGAGGAACCCGAACTTCGTTGATCAGGGTTTATAAATCTAATATCAAATTCTGTTTCAAATGTATATCTGTGATATTCGTATGCAAAATCTGCACTCATAGAAAATACATCTGCTTTTGTAATACCCAGTTCTCCGAATCTTTGATCAATATTGTT
>SMWS01000081.1 GCA_004356685.1 Deltaproteobacteria bacterium | reverse complement strand
GATTTTACTAAATTCTATTTCTTTTAACTTGCCACTGCAATCGCTTTTTCATGCCAGCTTCTTGTGAATCTCAACCATAGCAAGTGTATCCATCCTACAGTACTCTTTTAGCTCTTTTTTCATTCTTTCCTTCTGCTTCTCATCATCTGTATTAATCATCTCATCCCAAACTGCCTGTGCGTCGGTTCCTCCCTGTACCTCTAAATCTTCATAACTCAGTTCAGGCACTACTACTGGCAATACACTTTTAAGAGAGTTAGTACCTCCAAAGGCATAGTGCTTGTAGTGATACCTAAATATATTTAGCTGATCCCAAAGCCTGTCTATAATTGATTGTAATCTCTCGGAATATTCAGGAAAGCATCCACACAAATTTTCTAGAACGCTCTTCTCAAAACCAGTAAAATAAGCTACAACAGAACCTGCACCACTAATAGAACTTAACAACATTTCTGCCAAAGGTTTTCTAGGGTCTGTGTTATCAATATGCAGATATTCATAATGATCAAGCTTTCCATTCTCACCTAATACATGACAACTATACTGAAAAGGAAACTGACTGTATGGACTCATACCATCGAAATATGGTATAGCTGGGTTATATGTCTCAAAGTCTAGAAAATGAATGGGATATTCAAGCTCACATAGCATTTGTCTGATGCCATCTTTGTTTATATCTATTCCTTCATTGAGTATCCTATTCACATATTCCCATTCACTATCCGATAAGGGGTGTTCCTTAGTTAATTGTTCTAAGGTTAGTATGCCTTTATCTTGGAGTATTACTTTCTTCTTCTTACTAAGACTGGGAATATCGAATACAGCTTTATCTCCTGCAAATTCCCAGCAGTATTCTTTAAAGGAACATTCATGGGGGTCTTTACACTGAAGACCTATAGCAACATTAGGTTCAGCTTCTTCTGAAATAACTTCTTTAAAACCCACAACATTATTAGGCACACTCTCAGATAGCTCTTCTACTTGTTGGTTTACATCCTCTATTACAAAGAGGGTACTAAGATCAGGATATACACACTTACTGTTTAAGTGCATAAGGTGGGTTTTATTAACCTTTAGACCAGCTCCCTCAATCACATACTTCTGTATTGCCAAATCTGGTATGTGTTCATCCTTTACTTTCGTTGACGATTTCACCTCTATCAAGTCCCAAGTACTATCTTCGTTTTTGGTTAAGATATCTGCTAATATAAGTGTATCATCGTAAAAGAAAGCACCTTCAAACAGAATTTCAGCTCCATCCTTAATAGCCTCTTTAGTTTTTTCAACTGAACTGGAAGGATTCGTGCGATCGTATTCTATTAGTAATCCACTTGGGAATCTCTTCCTTGCCTCAATACCAACCTCCGTACCCTGCTCAAAGATTCGTTCGACTGCTTTAGATAGTGGTGATGCTTTTTCTCTATCATTTATCTCGAGCCAGAGCTTCTTCTTACACTGTAGACCAGACTGGTATTTTGATTTTGAAAGATTGTAGGTCATCACATTAACTACTAATTTAGTAGAATATATAAGCTGTGTCTATATCAACATGATAAAAGTACTAATGCAGGATATTAAAACCTGCTTCTATTATATTATTTCTTATACCTTCTTCAAACTACTCATTCTTACCTTTTCAAGGAACTATAATTATGATCTAACATGAATAAAATTTTAATAAATCAAATTGATTTAAATTTTGGATGGAGCAATAATAATTTAAATCATCAATTTTAATTTCTATATATATGGAACAGATTCCACAACCTATAGAACCTGCCGGCATGTTTTCAGGGCTTCGAATTAAAGCAATAGCTTTAGGAGTTTTAGCTGATATTGGCTCTACGTTTATACTTGGAACAATTTTGATGTCGGTGATATTAATTTCAGAATACGGAACTGATATGCCCGATGAAGCGATAGACAACTTTTATAAAACAAATAGAAATCTTTATCTCTTGTTTTTACTAGGGACGGCTTGTACAGTTTTTGGGGGTTTCATAGGAGCAAAACTTGCAGGTTCATCTGAAATAAGACATGGAGGCTGGGTAGGCGCTGTTTCGTTAATAATAAGCGTATTAATAGAAATGTCTTCTGATCAAAGCCAATCATACCCCCGGTTGTTTTCGATTTTATCAGTCGCAGTTGTAATTCCAGCAGGCGTTTTGGGAGGATATCTATCTATTGTTTTCAGTAAAATTGAAAAAGCTTTTTGATTATTGCTTCCTGCCCTCGTCTGACATAAAGAGCGTGATACAGGGGTTTGAATCGTTGTCATCAATAACACCCAGGTTGGATACCAGATCGAAATTTTGTTGTTCACCCTCTCTACTAAATTCAACATTAAAATAAATCATATTTGATTTACTCGACTGTCTGTGTGTCCTTAGGTAATAAATAAGCTTACTTATAACTTCCTTCAAACGCTTATCTTCTTCAGTATTAAGATCATTAGTTGTGGTATCGAGCTTGATTACCTCGTGCCATAGTTGTTTTGTGACATAGGTTGGAATCAGTAGCCCTGTATTCTTTAAATGATCTGAAACATCAATTTGCAAACCGTCTTCCAAAGCCTGGTTTCTATCAAATCGTTTTTCTGTCATTTTGATAATAATATATTAATTTTTCAGTTCGCTACAAAACTTTTTTATATGATTTATGGTCTGCTCTACTTCTTCCATTGTGTTGGAAGTACAAAAACTAAATCTTATGCTGGAATAAGCATCCTGTGCAGACACGCCCATTGCCAGTAAAACATACGAAGGATCGGGGCTGGAACTAGTGCAAGCCGAACTCTGAGAACATCTTACACCCACACTATCAAGCCTTACGCGCAGCTTCCTGCCATCAATATTTTTGAACTGAACGTTTGAAGTATTACAAACCCTGTTTTCGGTATCACCATTGAAGCTGACACAGGGGATTTCTTCTAATAATCTTTGCTCAAAACTGTCCCTTAAATTTGTCATGAAAGATATATTGTCTTTGAGCTTTTTTCTTTTAAGTTCTGAAGCTTTTCCAATCCCGACAATTCCCGGAACATTTTCGGTTCCCGGTCTGAAATGGTCTTCCTGAAACCCGCCAAACATAAACGGATTTAGATTTAATTTATTAGCGCAGTAAATAGCGCCTATCCCCTGGGGGGCATTAAATTTATGCCCTGTAAGAGATAGGAAATCTATTGGTTCATCGTCCAAAGCTAACTCTAATTTTCCTACAGCCTGTGCGGCATCTGTATGGTAAAGAACTCCGTAAGACCGGCAGATATTGCCAATTTCCCTTACTGGCTGAATGACCCCTGTTTCATTATTAACCCACTGGATTGACACAAGTGACACTTTCTTATTCTTAATAACATTTTCGAGCTCTTCTAAATTAACATAACCACCTTCACAGGCATCAAGTTCAATAATATCGGCACCGTTTATCTGCAAATAACTGCACATTTTTATTATTGATGAATGCTCTACAGATGAAATTACAATACGGCATTTATCTTTACAGTCGCGAAAGCATGAATAAAAAGCCATATTGTTTGATTCTGTTCCTGAGCTTGTAAAAACAATCTTATCTGAACTGCAGCCAAGTAACCTTGCTATCTGACTCCTGGATTTTTCCACAAACCCTTTTGCTCTAAGGCCAGTTGAATGGGAGCTCGAAGGATTTCCAAAACCCTCACCCAGCACTTCCATCATGGCATCGACTACTTCTGGATATGGCTTTGTAGTAGCATTATTGTCTAAATATATTTCTTTTTCGCTCATTTATCTTAAACTCTACCTAAAAATATAATATATAGATTAATTAACAAAACCAAATTTATTTATACATTTTTATAATTAATCTTTGTGCTTATAATTATTCAGGCTACCGGGCTTACAGCCGTACAAGTTGAGTAAATAAAACCCCCAGTTAAACTTGCTGAATGTCTAAAAAGAGAATAACCAGGGTTTATACAAAAACAGGCGACGACGGAAACACTTCTCTTGTGTTTGGTCAGAGGATAAGCAAAGCCTCAAAAAGGGTTATAGCTTATGGAGACGTCGACGAGCTAAACAGTGTTATAGGAATTGTCAGATCAAAAAATAGTGATAAACAAATTGATGAGTTACTGACTACCATACAAAACGACTTATTTATAATAGGAGCAGACCTAGCATCAGTAGAATCGGATAAATCACTGAGGCTAAATAAAAAAAGAGTAACTTTTTTAGAAAAACAGATTGATAGCTATCTTGAAAGATTAGAACCCTTAAAAGAATTTATTTTGCCAAGCGGAAGTGAGACAGGTTCTTTGATTCATCTCGGAAGAACTGTCGCAAGGAGAGCCGAGAGAAATGTGGTGGCACTAATGGAAACCGAGGACGTTAGCAAATTGGTTTTAATATACCTAAACCGCCTTTCCGATCTGCTTTTTGTACTTTCAAGGATAGTAAACAAAAATACAAACGAACCTGAAACCCTTGTAGATTTTAAAAAACAATAGATTAAATGAAAGAATTTGATACTTGCATTGTAAATCCGGAAATTGAAACATATCTAAAAGAACTATCCCCTGTTGAAGATCCCATTATACAAGAGATGGAAACGCTTGCAGAGCAACTGGACTTTCCTATTATTGGATCTCTTGTTGGTAAATTTTTATACCAGATAACAAAAATCTCCAAGGCAAAAAAGATATTCGAACTTGGCTCTGGTTTTGGGTACTCAGCTTATTGGTTTTCCAAAGCTTTAGAAAATAAGGGTTATATTGTTTGTACTGAACAATCTGAAAACAACTATAAGATAGCTCTTAATTTTTTAAAAAAAAGCGAGTATTTCAACAATATTAAATTTGAGGTAGGAGACGGACTGTCTATTCTTAAGCAACAAAAAGAAAAGTTCGATATAATATTTAATGATATAGACAAGGAATATTATCCGGATGTTATAGAAATCGCCGCCAAAAAACTCAGCCCAGGAGGACTTTTAATCACAGATAATATGTTATGGTTTGGCAGAGTACTTTCCAATGACAAGACACCTTCAACAATAGGGGTAAAAAAATTTACTGAAATTATTTTGTCCAGAAAAGATTTTATAACCACGATAATTCCAATACGAGACGGAATTTCGATTAGTTTAAAAATTTAATAAAACAGTAAGATGGCAAAAGCGTTAACTTTCAATGAACCCAGTTCAGGCTTTGATCTGAAAAAATATTATATTGAGCAGTTTGATCATATAAAGAAGCTGCACCGCCTAAAAACGGGAAATATCAATAAGATGTCGGGCAGATCACTTGCAAAGAGAAGATCAAAAGCTATGGACGATCTTATTATAAACTATCTTTGCTATAGCGGCTTTAATAACCTTAAGAATCTGAGCGTTATTGCACTTGGGGGTTATGGCAGAAACGATCTAAGCCCTTACTCAGACATTGATCTTCTGTTTTTATTTGACGATATTTTTATTAAAGAAGCAAAAGAACTTACTCAAAATCTGCTCTATAAATTATGGGACTTGAACTTAGAAGTAGGATATTCGACCAGAACAATTGATGAGTGTATCCAACTCTCATTTGATAAGGATACTACTATCCTCACATCAATGCTGGACTCAAGACTGATATACGGTGATGAAATTCTCTACAAGTCGCTTAACAAAAGATTGTTTAAAGAAGTCCTGCCAAAAATTTCAAAAACTTTTATCGAAAATAAAGTTGATGAAAATAAGACCAGAATTGATAAATTTGGAAATTCAATATATATGCTCGAACCAAACGTTAAAGAGAGTGTGGGCGGACTGAGAGATATCCATTTTGCCCTTTGGATCTCTGAGGCAAAGTTTAAAGTCAAAAATTTCAAAGAGCTTTTACTGAAGGGAATAATTTTTAAAAATGAGCTTAATACACTGAAGAAAAATGAAGATTTTTTACTGTCCATTAGAGCCGAACTTCATTATCTGGCGGGAAAATCTGAAAACAGGATTAGATTCGAATACCAGCAAGACGTTGCTAAGTATCTAGGTTTTAAAGACAGTGAATTAAAAGCTGTTGAAAAATTTATGAGAATTTATTACCTGCGGGCAAACCAGACCGCTGAACTCTCAAAGAGACTAATTGATAGATGTTTAGTGAAATCCAAATCCACTGCTAAAACCTCTAAAATCACGGATTTGGGAGGTGGGTTTATTCTACAGGAAACCAATCTGTCAGTGCTAAACCGCAAGATAATCCAGGACTGCCCTGCCAACATGATAAAAGCATTTGTAATTGCCGATAAGTTTAAGTGTAATAAAACACCTTACCTCGCTGATTTAATAAGGGATAATTCAAACCTGAAATCAATTTCAGACAAATTTAGGAACAATGATGAAGTAAATGAACTTTTTCTAAAACTTCTTCAAAGTGGAAAACATGTTTCAAAAGAGTTATTTGAAATGAACCGCCTCAGACTTCTGGGACGTTATATACCTGAATTTGGCAAAATAGTGTGTATGGCTCAGTATGATGCATATCATGTTTATACGGTGGATATCCATTCTATTTTTATGATTGAAGAGATTGAAAGACTTTTAAGTGGTGATCTTGAAGATAAATTTCCGCTGCTCACAAAACTTGCAAAAGAAACAGAGAAAAGAGAAATATTATATCTTGGCTGCTTGTTCCATGATATGGGAAAGGGTGAGGGGAAAAACCATAGCCGGAAGGGTGCAGCAATGATACCCAAAATAGCAAAAAGAATGGGACTTAGCACACAAGACGCTGAGGTTTTAGAGTTTATGGTAAAACATCACCTGATAATGCCCCATTTTTCACAGAGAAGGGACCTAAATGATGAGAGTTTAATATTAAGATTTGCAAAATCTGTAAAAACAAAACAGACGCTTAACCTACTATATCTACTTACTTTTGCTGATATCAGATCAGTGGGGCCGGATACGTGGTCGGACTGGAAGGGATTGCTGCTTGAGGATTTATATTTAAAGACTGCTGCAATATTAGAGGAAAGTGAATACAGAAAAGAAAAACCTGAAGAATTGAGAAAGAGATATATTAAAGAGGTTTGCAATACTTTAAAAGATAGTATCAAAGAAAAAACTGTTTCCAAAATATTAAATGAAATGCCCGATGCTTATTTTAAAGGTTTTTCTCCAAAGACAGTCTCCAGACACATTAAACTGATTGAAAGGGCCGGTAACGATACTGATTTTCATGTTAGCTATCATCCAGCTGTTAAATTTGATGACTTTATTTTTTGGGGCTTTGACACACCGGGAATATTTTACAAGCTGTGCGGAGTACTATCGGCTAATGGCTTGAACATTATGGGAGCAAGGATTACTTCCACATCCCACAACAGAATTTTAGATGTATTTTATGTAAATAAAATAGGTGAATCTACTATAGAATCTAAGAATATCTGGACTAGCGTCAGAAGCGATTTAAATAAGGTACTTAGCGGAGAACTTAAGGCAAAGCAACTGCTCAAAAAAAGAATTTCAAGCTATGCGCATTATAAGAAGAATATTCCTACAAAACCATCTAAGATAGAGTTTGATAACGAATCATCAGATAATTTTACAATTATTGATTACTATTCTCACGACAGAATTGGCTTGCTTTATGAAGTATCGAAGGCACTTAACAATTCAGGATGTTCTATAAATTATGCAAAAATATCTACAAAGGTCGATCAGGTTTCAGATGTTTTTTATGTTACAGATTCAAATAATAAAAAAATTACTTCTCCAAAAAAATTAAAAGATATAAAAGAAGCACTTTTATCTTTGGATTCTTAATATTGTATCTCTGAAGAAGAATGAAACAACACTGCACTGCTGTCCATTCAGATTTTTTGGTAATAGGTAGTGGACTTGCCGGTCTTTACTCAGCTTATTGCGGCTCAAAATTCGGAACTGTTTCGTTAATCACCAAGTCAACACTGCAGCAAAGCAACAGCTATTGGGCGCAGGGCGGAATCGCAGCTGCTATCGATCCAGGCGATTCTCATTTGTTTCATAGTGAAGACACGCTTAATGCGGGGCGGGGTTTATGTAATAAAAACGCAGTCGACATTTTGGTTAGAGAAGGAATTCAAAGGGTTTTAAACCTTATAGAACTTGGAATGAAGTTTGATGTTGGAGATGAAGGTTTTCATCTTGGGATGGAAGGAGGACATTCTAAAAGAAGAGTGCTTCAGGCAGGTGGCACATCAACCGGAAAAGAAATTGTAAGTTTCTTAATAAATGAGATTAAAAAGAGTGATCAGGTCACAGTCTATGAAAATACTCAAATTCTAAGAATTATCTCCCAGTCAAACAGATGCTATGGAGGAGTTGCAGTTAATTACTTCGGTAAAAATACATGCTCTTTTTTAGCCAAAGCAACCATTATGGCTACAGGAGGAGCATCTGCACTCTATAAAAGATCTACAAATCCTCCCGGCGCTACAGGAGAGGGAATTGCACTTGCTTATAATGAAGGGGCTCGAATAATGGATATGGAATTTATTCAGTTCCACCCTACTTCTTTTTATTCGAAGTCTGCAAAGAGCTTTCTTTTGAGCGAAGCTTTGAGGGGAGAAGGAGCAGTACTGCTAAATGATGAAGGTAAGCGGTTTATGAAATCTGTTCACAAAAATGCAGAGCTTGCCCCAAGGGATATTGTAGCAAGCTCAATTTATAGAGAAATTAGGGATTCTAAAAAACCATGTGTTTATTTATCAGTCAAGCACCTGGACAGCAGTCTAATAAAAGAAAAATTTCAGAATATCTATGAATTTTGCTTGAACGAAAATCTGGATATTACAAAACAGGATATACCAGTTGCACCTGCAGCTCACTATTTTATAGGCGGTATTAAAACCGGTCTTATGGGGCAGACCAATATTGAAGGCTTATATGCTTGTGGAGAAGTAGCATGCAACGGCGTTCATGGGGCAAACAGGCTTGCAAGCAACTCCCTTCTAGAATGTTTAGTATTTTCAAAAAGAGCAATTGACCATTCAAAAAATTTATTAAATTCCCAGATAAAGAAATCTTTTGATCTTGATTTGGACAAATACAGATATCAAACAAACAAAGATGAAGAAAAACTTTATTTAGAAATAAAGAATAATATTTCACAAATTATGAACGATTTTGTCGGCATAATCAGAAAAGAAGAGGAGCTAAATAAAGCATTTGAGCAAATTCAGAAACTTGAAGAAAGCTCAAACAAACTTAACAATTTTTATTCAATACAGATAAATAATATCATTACTGTTTGTCTGTTAATAACCAAATCAGCATTGCGCAGAGAAGAATCCAGGGGAGCTCATATTAGAGAAAAGTTTCCTCAAGAAAGCGACGATTGGCAAAAACATATAGTTTGGCAAAAAGATAGTCCTGCCCCTGTTTTTGAAATAATTAATTAAAAAAATCCCAATTTTCATTTTTTCGTATTATAATAACTATTATGAACAGATCGCTAAAGATCATACTGTTGCTATTTTTATCTATTAACTTTAGTCAATTAAGTTTGGGTGAGCAAATAGATTCTGAAGAGGTAATAAAATATGTCTCATCATATAACATAAATGCAATTAAGAGTTTAGGGCCTGATGTAATGCCAATACTTTCTGATCTATATCTGGTTTCAGATATAAAACAAAAAAGAGTAATAGCAAATATTTTTTATCAGCTCAAATTAGAATCTGAAGAAGCTAAGAACGCTTTGATACAAGATGTAAAAACTAATGATGAAAATCTTAGAATTTCTGTTCAATATGCTTTGGGACGAGTAAGCAGTAATCAAGAAGTAGTAGACGCACTGCTTGATAATATGCAGCACGACAATAATGCATATTTTAGGGATAAAGCAGCATGTGCTCTGGCATATGACCAAATACATTTAACTGATTTAGAAAAAATACGCATGTATGAAGGTTTAATAAAAGGGCTATCCAGTTCAAATGGACAAGTACGCAGTATCGCTATTAAGGCTCTGAAAATTCATACAGGTCAGACAAAAGGGTTTTTTGTCAACGGAACTGCCAGAAATCAATCAGAATCTTTAAGGAAATGGCATCAGTGGTTAGACGAATACAAATCAAATCTATAGTACTAATATTTCTTTTAAGTCTTACATCTTACGGTATAGACAAATCCGATATTCTTGTAAGCTACAGCTTCGATGATGATAATATTGAAACCGGCCCGGATACTTTCAAAGTCTGGGAATATGGTAAGGGCTGTGTGGATTTAACAGATTCTTTCAGATTTAGTGGATATAACTCAGTACAAATAAGTGACGGTACAGGCGATAAAGACTTTCCAGAACTTCAGGGATATTTTCCTACTCGAAAAACCGGGAAGTTATATATACACTTTGCTTTTCTTACTACCGATAAAGATGACTTACTTAATATTGCGCTTGCCGGTCCAAACCATTTCATTTTAACAAAAGACGGGATCGGCTTCTGGCTTAAAACCAAAAATGGATACTTGTATCATGTAAGCGATAGTATGCCCAAAAAGCTGTTCCAAATTAATGAATTTATATGGTACTTGGTTGAT
>SMWS01000080.1 GCA_004356685.1 Deltaproteobacteria bacterium | reverse complement strand
CCCCTGTAATTGATGCCGTTCGTGTCCCACCATCAGCCTGCAGTACATCACAATCTACTATAATTGACCTTTCTGAAAGTTTGTCCAAATCAATAACTGCCCTGAGCGACCTACCTATTAATCTTTGAATTTCCTGAGCCCTGGCGTTTACTCTGCCTTTAGATGCATCTCTTCTATTCCTTGTATGCGTTGATCTTGGAAGCATAGAATACTCGGCAGTTACCCAGCCTGATCCTGAATCCTTTAAAAAAGGGGGGACATTTTCTTCTACAGTTGCTGAACAGATAACATGCGTATTACCAGCTTTTATTATTGCCGAGCCTTCGGCATATTTCATTACATCTATTTCTATGGTTAAAGGTCTTAATTCATCAGATTTCCTGCCGTCTGATCTCATAACTATATATTACTCCCTTTCAGTAATGCTTAATAATAAATACTGATTAAATTATGGTGGAGGCGCTGGGAATCGAACCCAGGTCCGAAGAAGAGCATTACCTGGCCTCTACATGCTTATCCCTTCTTTAAGTTTCGCAATGAAATAAACCGAAAGGCGGGTATTTTCACTGCTATCTTGCGAGAAATCTCGTCTTTTTCTGCCACAAGAAAACATAGAAGACCAGCCCGTCTTTATGACATCTGGCTTAAACCCAACGGGCGGGGTTTAACAGACGTCGCAGGTTTATTTAAGCTGCGAGTGCGTTGATTGGTTCGGCACTTATAGTTTTACTACCAGTTTAACGAGTTAGCAGAAGAAGCTCGACATGCAGCACAAGCTATCCCATTCCCCGTCGAAGCCAAAACGCCCCCAATAATTTAATATTAACGCTTATTTATAATATAATCGCATATCATATTCTTTCAATATATTATTTGGTTTAGTTATACCTTTTATTTTTTATTGCTCTTTCCATTTCTCTCTCGGCATCCTTTCTCTTCATATCTTCACGTTTATCGATATTTTTCTTACCCTTACCCAGTCCTAATTCTAATTTTGCATATTTTTTACTAAAATATATTTTAAGTGGAACAAGCGTATATCCCTTAGCTTGTGATTTTATTATTAGTCTGTTTATTTCTTTTCTATGCATAAGAAGCTTTCTTTCTCTTTTGGGATTATGATTAAAATTATTTGCTTCTACATAAGGAGCAATGTAGCTGTTTATAAGATAAACTTGCCCATCTCTAACCATACCAAAGCTCTCTTTAAGACTTGCCTGACTTAGCCTTAAAGATTTAACCTCGGAGCCTTTAAGCTCAATTCCGGTTTCAAATTTCTCTTCAATATGAAAATCTCTGAAAGCAGTTCGGTTTGTACATACAATCTTCTGCATTTTATTAATATAATTATGAATAAATTTAATTCAATATTTACTTTATGTTTCTGGTATATTCCATTGTAATTTATTATTTTTTTTAACTTAATGTTGCACTTTAACTATTTTTTGTATATTATAATGATCTAAGTTCTAATTTAGAGTAAATAAATTTCATCCCGGGGTTGGGAAGGTTTATTATTTTCTCAATTCTCTAAATTAGGACTTATCCACAAAAATTAATATTTAACTTTAGGAAGTTCAATTTTATCCACAGCACTTAAGTTTTTTTACTTCTCCATGTAAAATATGTTCACTATATAATTACATCACTATGATTCAAAACAAGTTAGTATTAAAAAAATACGGTGAAATAATTCCGGGATTTTTAAGTATTTTTTTAGTATTCTCTATTTTTTTAGCAACTGATAATATCTTATATAAAATATTATCAATATTATTCCCTTTAATTTCTATTTATAAAGGTATTACCGGCACTTTAATTATCGATGATTTTGGAATAAGAAAAGATGGGAAATATTTTTTCAATAAAGATGAAAATACAATTACGAACTATTCGGATTATGTAATTTTATGGGAAACCCTTACTTCATTTTCTAAAGAGAAATTTAAAATAAAATTACAGTCAATTGATAATGAATTTATAATTGATCTTACAGAATATATGATTTTCACAGACAATAAACTTGCGGATAGTATTAAGTCTTTTGTTAATTTAAAAACAAATAATAAATTTTAGAGTACATATTACATATTTTCCAAAACTCATATTAGCACCAGGGTATTTGATTTTGCATGTCTCTGATCTTTTAGATTATTGTAATTTTTGGGATAGTTTCTTTAAAAGCTTACCACCAATAAATCCTGTAGCTCCAGTTATTGAAATATTCATAAATACCGTCTTAAAATATCATATTTTATAAGATTTACTAATTTTTGAAGGTAATACTTTAATTTTCCGGCGAAGTATCTACACCAGTAGTTTAGGTATATTATCATTTAAGTATAGATAGTTATAATTAATATATAAAGTATGTTATTAGTTATTTATAGTTTTACTTCCACAACTTAGAAAGTTGTTACATAATTAATGTATTACTTTAAGTAATAGTTTTTAGTATTATAAAAATGATATAAAACAGTTTTTTTTAAAAAAAAGTTAGATAGTTCTAACGAGAAGATAAGCAGTCCTGAAGTTTTATAGTTTTTCCAAAGCTAATATTAGCGCCTGGGTACCTGATCTTCCATGTCCTAGTTTTTGTAGATATTCATATAATTTATAAGCCAGTTCTAAACCATGCAGTTTTATTCCCATTTTTTTAGATTCTTCTAAAGCAATTTTCAGATCCTTAACAAAATGCTCTACATAAAAACCCGGCTCAAAGTCTCTTTTTACTATTCTTGGAGCTAAGTTTTCTAGTGTCCACGAAGTTGCCGCGCCTTTTGTGATCGATGAGAGCACTGTTTCTACATCAAGTCCGGCTTTATTTGCATACAACAGTGCTTCACAAACAGAAATCATAACCCCTGCAACTGCTATTTGATTGCACATTTTTGTATGCTGGCCGCTTCCGGCTTTTCCCTGATATATAATATTTCTTCCCATTCTTTCAAAAAGAGGCATCATTAAATCTACCGCCTCTTTATCACCCCCAACCATAATTGAAAGCATTCCTTGCTTTGCTCCAATATCCCCGCCTGAAACAGGGGCATCAATGGATATGGATCCACTATCTTTAGCTCTATTATATATCTCTACAGCCAGTGAAGGCTCAGTTGTTGTCATATCTACTAAAAAAGATGTTTTATTGAGTCCACTGAATATCCCCTCTTCTGAAAAATAAACCTCTCTTACATCGGATGGATAGCCCAAAATCGTAAATATCACATCTGAACTTATGGCAACTTCCCTGGGAGAGTTTTTCCAAACAGCACCTCTCTCAATCAGTTCTAAGGCCTTATTTTTTGTACGGTTATAAACAGACACTTTGTAACCAGCAGTCATGATATTACCACACATAGAACTGCCCATAACCCCAGTGCCTATCCAACCAATCTTAGAATTAATATCAACATTCATAAATATTACCTTCAATCTGAAATCTTAATTATTGGGAAATAGCTATTTTTCAGAATATAACAACAATAGAAGGAAAATCAAAGACTTACTTCTAGAAATTGCGTTTAAACATCGAATCATAGATTGTCCAAAAATGAAGTAATTTGGGAGTTGTTCTTATCTGTTCCTACAACATTGGAGTAGAAATTAATAAAAATAATTTCAATCAATTCTTAAGAGATAATTATAAATGTTTGTGAGTTCACCACTAGGATTAGTAATCTTGATACCTATCTTATATTGATTAGAACCACTCTTTCCCGATACCCATATTACTTCGCCCTCGAGATTTAAGGATTGACCTTTATGATCAAGAATTATGTTTACCTGAGTTTTTTCTGGGATATAATTATAAGATTTTACTGATATTCCTGATTCCGAGATGTCATAAGATATAGCATTATGATAGTCTTTGCCAGGTTGACCAATTTGTGCCCTTTCTTGCAATCTTATTCTAAGCGAACCTCTTCGTTCTATTTGAGATAACTGCATACTGTCTTGATCCATTATACAACCATAGTCTTATTATTTTTATTAACAAAAATTATAATATGATTTAAATATGTATTGTAACATACTTTATCTTAAGAGTTATTTGCAGATTTATTATATCATAAAACAAAAAATAATATAGACTATAAATAATAATATTTCTGAGAAATTGTTTACTAAAGAAAGAAGTATTAAATAAAATTTATTTTAAATTTGATAATTGGTTTTTTAAAATAGTAAACAAATTAATGATTAAGTCTTACCTGTGGAGCTTGCATATTATTTGTACTATTTAGTAGCCAAGTGGATGCCACAAGTATCATAAGCATCCCTAAGATAGTATACATCTCAAAAACAGCGCTAAATAATATTAGATCGTAAATTGCCGAGAATCCGACCTTTGCATATCCTGTAGAGGAAACAACCGAAGCCCTGCCTAGCGCAAACGCTTTTGTCATAGTTAACTGACCTATGGTACCAAATATTCCTATTGCTATTAAAGTCAAAACAATTTCAGCTTGTAAATAATCTCTATATGACTCAATATCCCTGAATAGAAATATAAAAACTATAGAGCCAATAGTAGCTGTGAGTGAAAAATGAGTTACTATAGTTCTTGGGTCGAGATCTCTTAGCTTTCTTAGGCATATCATAACTACTGCACCCAAAACCGATGCGATAAGAGTCACAAATACTGCGAAATTCCTTTGATCAAAATGTGGCTTTTCAATTAACAAAACGCCTATGATACTTAAGACTGTCACAGGCAATAAAGCCTTTCTAAGCCTCTCTCCAAGAATTATTACAGCCAAAATGGCCACCCATATCGCTCTTGTTTCAGTTATTGCAGATACATCCGATACCGGAAGATGAGTAAAAGAATAAAAAGTTGCAAGCATTGCAATTGTCCCGGTTATGCTCCTTAGCCATAACAATTTTCTACTTAGTAATATAGGTGGGTTCCCCGATTTAGAAGCCAGGAAAAATACTAAAACGAAAGAAAACAGCATTCTGCAAAATGCAATAAACACCCAGTCAACTTTCTTTCCTAAATCAAAAGTTAAAGCACCCATTGTAGCAAAACAAAAGCCGCCTACAATCATATAAAAAATTGCTTTTCTCTCGCCTTCTACTGAATATAAGAAATTAAATATTCTGCTTTTCATTTAAAAGATAATAAGAACAAAAACTACTTAAATTCCTATAATTATTCGATTTTGAAAGGTTTTCACCCTAATTAGCATTACTGGATTTTTTGTACTAAATATTTAGGCAAGACTTAATAAAATATTAATTAACAAACTCTACCTGACTATCATTTTTACTTCTTTTTACAACTTCACCTATGACAAAAGCTCTTTCATTTAACTTTTTTAATTTATTTAGAACTTTAGAAGACTGCGAGGAATCAATGATAATGATCATGCCAATTCCACAATTAAAAGTCCTATACATTTCGTGTTTATCAACCATGCCAGTATTGTCAATTAACTTAAAAATTGGCAGCATATTCCAGGATTTCGTATCTAATTGTACTTTTAATTTCCCTGGTAAAACCCTTGGCATATTATCAATTAATCCTCCACCCGTAATATGCGCAATTGCTTTTAAATTAAATATTTCATTTAATTTTAGAATTGTATTCACATATATTTTTGTAGGAACTAAAAGCTCACTTCCCAGACTGCGCCGCAGTGGACTTGGTTTATCATCCAGATTGAATTTGAGTTTTTTTAACAGCAACTTTCTTGCAAGTGAATAACCATTTGAATGAAGCCCACTCGAAGCAAGTCCAATTACAATATCTCCACTGTTAACATCCTTTCCGTTTATAATTCTATCTTTATCGACGATTCCAACTACAAACCCGGCTAAGTCAAATTCATTCTTTCTGTATATGTCGGGCATCTCGGCAGTTTCACCGCCCAGGAGAACACAGCCGCTTTGTCTGCATCCACTTGCTATTCCTTTTACGATTTTAGCGGTTTGCTTCGGATTAATACTTGAAGTTGCAATATAATCGAGAAAAAACAGGGGCTTTGCGCCGCAGGTAATAAGATCGTTGACATTCATTGCAACAAGGTCAATACCTATTGTATCAAACCTGCCAGTCATAAATGCAATTTTGAGCTTAGTTCCTACTCCATCTGCAGCCGAAGCAAGGTATGGCTTTTTATAACCCGCGGGAAGAGGAAATAAACCAGAAAAAGACCCTATCTGATTATCAAATTTTTTGGTGAATGTGCTCTTTACAATTGGTTTAATTAAATCTACAAATTTATTGCCAGCATCAATATTTACGCCCGAATCTTTATAGGAAATCTTAGCCATATAAATTATACTAAGATACTAAAAATGATTATTTAGTTACTAAAGTTATAGACTCTATAGTAACAGTTTCTGTTGGTATAGCAGCAATTTTATCAACAACATCCATTCCTTCAACCACTTTGCCGAACACCGCATATCCATAGTCCCTTACACCATGATCAAGAAATTTGTTATCTTTTTGATTTATAAAAAACTGAGAGGTTGCGCTGTCTACAGCAGAGGTTCTTGCCATAACTATAGTTCCTCTTTCATTTAACAATCCGTTTTTAGCTTCATTCTTTATTGGATCTTTTGTAGGTTTTTGCTTGTTGTCAGTCGTAAATCCCCCTCCCTGGATCATAAAATCTTTAATTACTCTATGGAAGATAGTTTCATTATAATATTCGTCATTCACATAGGATAGAAAATTCTCAACTGAGATAGGCGCTTTCTCCTTATATAGTTCAACCTTAATATCGCCCTTACTGGTTTTGATTAATACCACTGGATTTCCCCCTTTTTCAACTTTATCTTCAGCAATACCTTCGCTCTTATTAATACTTATACTGAGCGCAATAATAGCTAAAATAAATAAAATACTTTTTAAACTTTTCATCATAATTTACCGCCCCTATTTGAAATTAGCACTTAATTTATAGTATTGAAGGGGCAGTGTCAAACTATAACTGTTTATAATATAGTTCATTTAATGGTATAAATATCTGATTATTTTAATAAGATTATTCAAGGAGAATTAAATGCCAAAAATAGATTTTGGAGTAATGCTTAGACAACAAAAGATTGATTTTGAGAAGATTAAAGAAACAGCTCAGCTATGTGACAAATTGGGTTATCACTCAGTATGGTTTTATGATCATGTTCTGGGAATGGGGGGAGTGGAAGTAGATATATATGAGTCATGGACATTAATGTCGTCGCTCTCATCAGTAACCGACAGAATTAAGCTTGGAACTATGGTTCTTTGCAATTCATTCAGACCCCCTGCACTGCTGGCAAAAATGGGTGCTACATTAGATGTAATAAGTAATGGAAGGCTCGAGTTTGCAATTGGCGCTGGTTGGTTTGAGCCGGAATACAGCGCTTATGGATATGACTATCCAGATACTAAAACAAGAATTAACCAACTATCAGAATCTGTACAGATAATTAAAAAAATGTGGTCTGAGGAAAAACCTAACTTTAAAGGTAATTATTACACTATCAAGGATGCTTTTTGTAATCCCAAACCTGTACAAAAACCACACCCTGCTATTCAGATTGGTGGATCGGGCGAAAAGTACCTGCTGCGTATTGTTGCAGAGCATGCAGATGAGTGGAACTGTCCGGCAACGGCGGCTGAGCAGTTTGATATAAAATATAAAGCATTACAAAGCCACTGCAAAGATATTGGAAGGGATATAAATGAAATCGGCCTTTCCCAGCAGACTGTCTGTATTATTGCAGGCAGTGAAAAAGACTTAGAAGATAAATTATCTTTGGG
>SMWS01000079.1 GCA_004356685.1 Deltaproteobacteria bacterium | reverse complement strand
TACGATATTTAAAAGATCCTGATCCAAAACATTTTTCACTATGCTTCTTATTCTTCTTTGTTTAAGCCCTTCAGTGAGAGGATATACAGGCACAATCCTGTTAAAATTGATGTTGTCTTGGCTTATTTCATCCCTGCTTTCTAACACTTCGATGTATTCGGGTTTTGGATGAATAAGCTGGTAGGAATTACTATATTTATCATAAGAGAAAACCCCGCTTACAACTGCGTACAAACCTTTTCTATATAGCCTGTTTAGATAGCTCTTGTTAAACTGAAACCATATTAAATTTGCAAACCCGGTTCCATCGGAGATAACAATTTTATATATGCTACGTGTCCTTATTTTCAAAACCCCTGAGAGATCAATTCTGCCAATGACTGTTGTAAAGACTTCCTGTTCTATAGCGGATATCTTGTTAATATTTCTTCTGTCCTCATATCTGCGGGGAAAATAATAAAGGATATCCTCTACGCTAAGAATTCCTTTTTTCTCCAGTAACCTAGATATCCTTGGTCCGACTCCTTTAATAAACTGAACTGGAGTGAGCCTTTGATCTTTACTTAAATGCTGGGGTTGTTTCTCTTTTACAATAGGTTTATTAGAAACCTGCCCTTTTAATTTATTAATCAACTCTATTGATTTATTAACTATATCTTTTTTATCACTAAGCTTTTTATTTTCAAATTGTAAAAAATTATTTTCTATTTCATTCAAATAATTAGAGGTCTTACTATCAACACTTAAGCTAACCGCCTTTATTCTCATCTGATTTATATATTCCCAGATGCCTGCAAGTTTACCGATGTTTTTAAAATCATTTTTGGCGGCAAAATTAAGTGGTTTTTCTATGTCTTCTAAGATTTTATGAATCTTATTCATATCCATATTGTAATCTATTTAATCCAGAAAAATATGAACAACATGTTTGATTTTACATTCTAAGGGGAGTTAGATAGTTAAATAATATATGATGATAAAAATGTTTTAGCTTACGCAGCTTTTTTATTTATATCACTAATTTATATCACTTATCGTTATTACTTTGCGTTTGTTTTTAGTGTTATCACTGTCTGAAGAATCATCTTCAGGTTCTTTTTCTTTAGAGGGCTTTTCCTTGTTCATACGCTTTATGTTTTTACAGCCAGGGTAACCGCTGCAGCCATAAAATTTCCCATAGCGGCTCTGCCTTATGACCATTGGCTTTCCACATTTATCGCAATTGATGTCACTTAGCTCGGGTTCTACTTTTTCAACTACTTTTATATTTCCATCTTCGTCATAATTGAACGGCTTTGCATTTTTACATTCAGGATATTTAGAGCATGACAAGAATTCCCCTCTTTTTCCCCATTTAATAATCATCGGCGCCCCGCACTCGTTGCAGTCTATGCCCGCGGGAACCCCGTCTCTTCTTAGGCTTTTCATCTTATCCTCAGCCTGCAAAAGACGCTGAGAAAATACTTTATAAAAATCCTTCAGCAGATCAACCCAGTTTATGCTTCCTTGCTCAACCTTATCGAGCTTGTCTTCCATATCCGCTGTGAACTTAACATCCAGTATCTCGGGAAAACCGTCGATGAGCATATCATTTACAGACTTTCCAAGAACAGTCGGCTTTAGCTTTCTATTTTCACGTTTTACATATTCTCTATCCTGGATTGTAGAAATTATGCTCGAATATGTGGACGGCCTGCCGATTCCCTTTTCTTCAAGCTCTCTGACAAGAGTACTTTCAGAAAATCTTGGAGGTGGCTGCGTAAAATGCTGTTCCATCTTTAAATCTTTCAGACTTAAACTCTGATCTTTACTAAGCTTGGGAAGTTTTTTCTCATCATCTTCCCCGTTTTGTTCATCTTCCTCTTTTCCTTCTATATAAACTTTTGAGAATCCTTCAAATTTAATGATAGACCCAGTTGTTCTGAATGCCGCTTTTTCAGATTTTATCTCGATCGAGGTTTGATCATAAATTATTGGGGTCATTTGAGAAGCAAGAAACCTTTGCCAGACGAGTTTATAGAGCTCAAATTCATCACCGGCAAGATGGGCTTTTATTTTATCGGGACTAAAATCAAAAGATGTAGGTCTTATTGCTTCATGAGCATCTTGCGCCGATTTTTTGACTTTATATAAACTTGGTTTTTCAGGCAAATATTTATTACCGTATTTATCCATTATATATTTTCTAGACTCTGACAGCGCCTGATCTGAAATACGAACAGAATCGGTTCTCATATAAGTAATTAAACCCATAGGGCCCACAGCGCCAAGCTCTATTCCTTCGTAAAGCTTCTGGGCTATTGCCATGGTTTTTTTAACCGAAAATCGGAGTTTTCTGGATGCCTCCTGCTGAAGGGTGCTTGTGATAAAAGGGGGTTGTGCTTTTCTAGTCCTTTCCTTTTTATCTACTGAAGATACGTGATAATCATTATTTTTTATCTGATTTACTATATTTGCTGCTTCTTGTTCACTGCCAATCTCTACTTTGTTACTGTCAAATCTTATGAGGTTTGCTGAAAATGGATTTTGATCTCCACTGTTTATGGGAAGAAAATCTCCTTCAATACTCCAGTATTCTTTGGTTATAAATTTTTCAATTTCACGTTCTCTTTCAACAACAATCCTTAAAGCTACACTCTGCACCCTGCCTGCGCTGAGGCCCCTTCTTACCTTTTTCCAGAGCAGTGGGCTTACCTGATACCCGACAAGCCTGTCCAGTACCCTTCTTGCCTGTTGTGCATCGAACTTATCTTCACTTAGGGTTGTGGGGGAATTAATAGACTCTTTTATTGCCTTCTCAGTTATTTCATGAATAAGGATTCGGTATGATTTATCTTTTATACCAAGTTGATCAGCTATATGCCAGGCTATTGCTTCCCCTTCTCTATCCGGATCGGATGCTAAATATACTTTATCAGCATTTTTAGCGGCTTTTTCGAGCTTGGCAAGATATTTCTTCTTATTCTTTATAACCTCATATTGTGGCTTAAAATCATTTTCTATATCAACTCCAAGCTTATTTTTAGGAAGGTCTATCAAATGACCGGAAGAAGCTTCTACAGAAAAATCCTTACCTAAATAATTTTTAATAGTCTTCGCTTTTGCGGGAGATTCTACTATAACAAGTGATTTAGCCATTATTTTAAGCTTATATTACTTTAATTTAAATGAAAATATCCACATATTTATTAAAATATCAAATATTTAATGTTTTAATAAGGTAAACATATTTTCAATAAATCAAAATTAAACTTTAAGAAACAAATAAATTGGCGCTTAATATTGAATTGATAATAGATGACGGATCAAACTAAAAAGGGATTTAAACTAAGTAATCAAAAATAGGCAGATTTGATAATTCAACAAAACCTTTTAAATCAATTTATTTTTAAAACAGTAAAGAATTAATTCTGATCTGTTTTTTACCAAAAGTTTTTTAAAGGTTTTATATAGATGAAATTTCACTGTTTTTTCGCTTAGGTAAAGAGAGTCGGCTATACTTCTGTTACTCAGGCCCTGCAGGACCAACTTTACAATCTTCGATTCTGCTGCAGTAAGCTCTACTATAGTGTTATCAACTTTTTCTGTGTCCGCTTTATTTTCATTAATAACGTCTTTAACCACGCGCGCCAGTATCCTTCTTTCTACCCACAGTTCATTTGCGTATACACCTTTAACAGCTTTTCTTAGGTGAATTGAATCAGAGCCCTTTAAAATATATCCACTGGCTCCTGCCCTTATAATCCTGACTAGTATTAGATCCTCATAGTCTTTATTCAGCAGAATTAACAACTTTATATGACTGTTTTTCTTGATTAAGTTTTTAATTTTAGATATTTCAAAACCCGGAAGTTCGTACTCGATCACAAAGATATTTACTGAACTGTTCTTATAATGTTCAAAAACATCCAACAAACTGTTGATTTTTTGAGCAACGTTTAATTCGCTGTCTTCTTCTATGAGTTTTTTAATGCCCTCTCCCAAAATGGAAGAGCTGCATCCAAGTAATATTTGTATTTTCTTTTCTTTTACTTCCGCGCGAGCTAATTCTGTCATATAAGATTATAATACTATAGTTTTAATTATAGTATAAACTAATTTATTAACATTTGATAATTTATACGAATTAATTTTGTTAACTAATCAGGAAATATTTCCCCGGCAGCTGACTGACTATCCCATTTAACTCTAGACTGAGTAAATTTGCCAAAACTATTGAACTATCCAAATTAGACATTTTTATAATTTGATCGATATGAAGCTGTTCATTTGATAAAATTTCGTAGATAAGCCTTTCTGCCGGTTCTAAACCTTCTATTTGGACTGTATTTAAAACCTTTTTCTTGTTCTTAGCACCTATAAAACCACCTATTTCTTCCAAAATATCATCGACATCATTTACAAGTTTTGCGCCTTTTTTAATCAGTTTATTTGCGCCTTTGCTGAGCTTACTTCCTATGTTTCCTGGTATTGCAAATACTTCGCGGTTTTGCTCTAATGCAAATTCTGCTGTAATAAGAGAACCACTTTTCTCAGTAGCCTGCACAACAAGCGTACCTAAAGACAGGCCGCTTATGATTCTGTTTCTCCGGGGAAAGTTGCTAGCTTCTGGTTTAGTACCGATTTTAAACTCTGAAAGTACGGCCCCATTTTGAGATATTTCTTTATACAAGCTTTTGTTTTCAGGCGGATAAACAAAATCAATCCCGGAACCCAGAACTGCCAGGGTTCTGCCACCGGCTTTCAAGCAAGCCCTGTGGGCAATTGAATCTATCCCCCTTGCTAGACCGCTTACTACTGTAATACCATTTCTTGCAAGCTCGGCTGCGATCTGCTCTGTTACCTTTTTTCCATATACATCAGGTATTCTGCTTCCAACTATCGAAATAGCCCTTTTATCATCTTTAGTTATCTTGCCAGTTATATAGAGATAAGGAGGTGGATTATAGATATTGTATAGATTCTTTGGATAGGCCGGGTCTGTGAGAACCAATAAATCCAGTTTCAACTTTTTAAGTTTTTCGACTTCCTCTTTTACAGGCTCCCAGTCATCAAACTCTTTTATCAATTTTACTATATTGGGATGAATTCCTTCTATCTTAAGTAGGTCTTTGTAATCTGCAGAAAATACCTTTTGAGGATCAGAGTAACGAGAAAT
>SMWS01000078.1 GCA_004356685.1 Deltaproteobacteria bacterium | reverse complement strand
TATAAATCTAAAAAAAGTAATTTGTTATGTATATGAATTATATTTTAAATGAGCTATATTGATATGAGGTTTTGTGAGAGTATATTTAAGATCTTACTGAATTAAATTGAAAATAAATAACATGTTTAAGACTTGAGGGAGTAATAAATTGGAATCAATAATCAGCACTTTTAATATAAATCCACAAGATTTTGTATTTATTGCAGGCTGTACCGTAATTTTTATTGTTACTCTAATATTAGTAATATTTTTTAGAGACGAAGTTCCTACCGCAGAGTCCACAGAGCATCAAATTGATGACTCTCCGGTGCAGGAGCAAGCACTAACACCCTCTAAAGAATTAGAAGAAACTGAAATCACACAGCAAGAAGTAGCCCTAGACCAAGCAGTTGTAGAAGAAGTCACAAAAAAACAAACAGAAGATTTTGTTGCAATAACAGATACTCAGGAAACTGTTCATATTGAAGAAATAGAAAAAAGTGTTGTAGATAATGTACAACAATCTCAGGTAATTAGTGAACAAGTTGTAGAAGAAATAGTTAAAGCACCAGAGCCAGTCCAGCAGCCGGATGCTCCTGCTGAGAGTTTTCTTTCTAGACTGCGCTTGGGACTGTCAAAGACACGTGCAGGTTTTATTGATAAGCTTGATGCACTAATAAGCAGAAATGAAATAAATGACGAAGTTTGGGAGGAGTTTGAAGAAACTCTTATTTTGGCAGATTTGGGTGTTACTACTACCATGAAACTGAGAGAAGATATTGAAAATGAAATAGAACGAAAATCGATTACTGATCCTCATGAGATAAAAAATATTCTTAAATCAAAAATTTTAGAGATATTAAAAAAATCTGAGGGCAGTGCAGCAATCTCAAATAACAAGCCGTTTATTATGATGATAGCAGGGGTAAATGGAGTGGGAAAAACTACTACTATTGGTAAATTAGCTTATAAATTTAAGTGTGAGAACAAAAAAGTTATGGTAGCTGCTGCCGATACTTTTAGAGCGGCTGCGGTGGATCAACTAGAGGTGTGGGCAAACAGGGTAGGAACTGAATTTATAAGGGGCCGTAGCGGGGCAGACCCTTCAGCTGTAGCCTTCGATGCTGTGAAAGCATCTGTTTCAAGAAATTGCGATGTTTTAATTATAGACACAGCTGGAAGGCTTCATACCAGAGAAAACCTGATGGATGAACTCAAAAAAATGCGAAAAGTAGTTAGCAGGGAATTAGAGGGAGCGCCGCATGAAACAATCCTTGTATTGGATGCAACAACTGGTCAAAATGCCGTGCAGCAGGCAAAGATATTTAATGAGGCTATTGACCTCACCGGTATAGCGCTTACCAAACTAGATGGGACAGCAAAGGGTGGTGTTATCATTAGCATTGCAAATGAACTAAACATTCCGGTCAAATATATTGGAATCGGTGAAAGGCTTGAAGACTTAAGAGAATTTAATGCTGAGGAATTTGTCGAAGCGCTATTTGTAAGCGAATCCGAAACTATTCATTAACTAGCCTCTTCTAAAAATCATATGAGCAAAAATTCAGATTCTAAGTATATGTCGCTTGCTATAAATTTAGCAAAGAAAGCGCAAGGAATGACAAATCCAAATCCTGTTGTAGGCGCTGTTATTGTCAGAAATGGGAAGATAATTGGGAAAGGGTATCACAGCAAAGCAGGACTGCCGCATGCAGAGATCGAGGCTATTAAAAATGCAAAGAAACCGGGGAATAAGATTTCTGGGTCGACATTATATATAACTCTGGAGCCTTGCTGTCACAAAAATAAAATGACCCCCCCCTGTTTAGATGCATTGCTGGAAGAGAAATTTTCACGTGTGGTAATTGGCACATTAGATAAAAACCCAAAGGTCAGGGGAAAGAGTGTTAGGGTTTTAAGAAGTAAGGGTGTAGATGTCTTAGTGGGGGTTTTAGAAGACAGATGTCTTAAGATAAATGAAGCGTTTTTTAAATATATTACTAAAAAAGTTCCTTTTGTTACTCTAAAACTCGCATCTACTCTTGATGGGAAGATAGCAACTTTTTCCGGAGATTCGAAATGGATAGGAAGTGAAGCTCAAAGAAAACATGCCCATGAGTTAAGAGCACTCTCTGATGCAGTCTTAGTTGGCATTAACACCGTAAAAATAGATGACCCAATGCTCAATGTAAGGCTTGAAAGAAAAAAAGTAAATCAACCGGTTGCAATAGTATTGGATACTAATCTTGAGATCCCGCTTTCATCAAAACTACTTTCTCAGCGCTCAGGAACAATAATCTTTACTTCTAAAAAGAATAAAAAAATGAAGAAAATAAAAAAGCTGACGGAGCTTGGATTTTCTGTAATTGAAACTAACCTGGATGAAAGTGGTTTTGTAGATTTAAATGTGGTGTTAAAAGAGCTTGGATCACGCGGGATTATGAGCCTGCTTGTAGAGGGCGGCAGTAAGGTAGCGTCAAGCTTTATAAAAAATGGTCTTGTAGATAAAGTTATGTTTTTCTATTCACCTAAAATTGTTGGTGGCGATGGTAAAAGCATGATAGGGCAGCTTGGAGTAAGGGAAATAAAAGATTCTTTTAGGTTAAAAGATATTATAATAAATACTTTGGGCAACGAATTAATGGTCGAAGGTTATTTGTAACAAATTAAGTCATGTAATAATAAAATCAACTATAATAATATTGTAACACATAGTATTTGACACATTGCTTGTGTTAAGTAATATTATATTCTATGAAATCAGTATCCGTAAGAGAATTTAAAGCAAAATTTAACAAAATAGTTCTTGAAAAACAAGAAGTAATAGTTGTGAGAAGAAAAACCCCAATCGGAATATTTCGTCCGATTGATGAAAAAACTTTAAGTGAACAAAGAGAGCAGGTGGGGAAATTGCTTATCGGGCTGGGAGAAAGTTCAGATAATAACGTTTCAGAAAAGCATGATGAAGTAATCTACAAGAGGTAGTTATTTGCAAAAAGTATTCATAGATACATCTGCTTTGTATGCTATTTTAGATATAAAGGATGCCAATCATAAAAAGGCAGGCGTTACATATAAAATACTTCTTTCTTCAGGAACAAAATTTACTTTAACCGATCATATTTTATCAGAGTCATTAACTTTAATACGAAGACGACTTGGATATAAAAAATCTCTTGAATTTGCAGCTATTATACAACAAGGCGAAGCCGTTGAACTATTTAACATTGTTTTTGTTGATAGACCAGCTTTTCGTTTAGCAAATCAGTTTTTTGAGCAAAGAAAAAGTGTCAAAATATCATATGTAGATTGTTTGAGTTTTGCAACGATGAACATTCAAAAGATTTCAGATTGTTTTGCATACGACAATCATTTTCGAGAGGCCGGCTTTAATAATATTGAGGATTCATTAAGTTAATCATATTAATTTATAAAATAATAACGTGAAACTAGGTCTATTTGGCGGTACATTCAATCCAATTCACTGCGGTCATATAAAGGCGGCAGAGCAGATCATCAAAAAGATAGAGCTAGATAAAGTCTGTTTTATACCATCCAATATCCCCCCTCATAAAGAAGAAAATGAATTAGCCGATGCAAATCAAAGATTTAAAATGGTTGAATTGGCAATCAGTGGTAAACATAAATTTGGTATCTCGGATTATGAGATTTTGAAAAATGAAAAGAGTTATACGGTTGATACTTTGAAGCATTTTAAAGAAAAGTTTCCAACCCATGAGCTGTACTTTATAGTGGGACACGATATATTTAACAGGGTACAAACCTGGAAAGATTATAAAGATTTATTTGAGCTATCAAATTTTATAGTTATTTCGAGGCCGGGGTTTTCAGATAAAGATGATGAATTACCCCTTGCTATAAAAGATGATTTTCGATATTATAAGGAAGATTCCGAAATAAAATTTTATAAACATAAAAGTTCAAAATTGCTTATAAAAACACAAATTAAAGGTTTAGAAGTTTCATCATCTGAGATTCGAGAACTTATCAAAAGTAAAAAACCCTTAAAAGAGCTTGTCCCGCTAACAGTAGAACGCTACATCTCAAACAACAATATTTATGCCTAAAAACGGATCTATTAATAATAAGGAAAAAGCTCAGGCCATGGCAGAAGCCGCCTATGATAAGAAAGCAGAAGATATAGTTTTGCTCGAGATGATTGAGCTATCTGATTTTACCGATTATTTTATTATATGCAGCGCCGATTCGGCAAGGGGAGTAAAAACCATAGTAGAAAATATTGAGATAAAATGTAAAGAACTTGGCACAAAAGTTTTGGGGGTTGAAGGACTAAAAGAGAGTAGGTGGGTGTTGATAGATGCTGGCGACATTATAGTCCATGTTTTCCATGATCCCATTAGAGCCGAATATGATATAGAAAGCCTCTGGAACGAAGCCCCAAGAGTAGAACTACCTTTTGTTCAGGAACAGATTGCGAGATGATTCATTCTATATGATAGTTTTTTAAGGTAAAGCTAAACATTGGTAGCTATCAAGAAAAAATGGTTTTGTTTAGCATTTATTCTTCTTCTTACTGTTTTATATATCTATTCATACTCATCAGTTAAGTCAAAATATTCCAGAATATCATCGGTAGGAACCAAATATATTTTGCTCGAACAAGAAAAGACCTCGCATAAATTTATGCATTACTTTTTCTACCCTGCATTTTGGATTGATTATAAGTTTACTGGGCAGGAATATGGCATGTTAACTCTTGAAGACCCTTATTGGATATTTACTAGTTAAAATTTCGATATTGTTAATGATCAAAATTTAATAAAATCAGTAGTAACACCTATCTTTTGAGCATTCTTAGCAAGCTGTTTATCAGAAGTTGCAAGGTTTAAATTTTCTCTCTTAGCAACTGCTATGTGAATAGCATCTAAAGCATGTAGACCTAATTTGTTACTAAAGTCAGAAAGAAGTAACTGAGCTTTATGATAATCTTTAAGAACTATTGGTAAAATTTGATAATATCCATCTGAAATATCGTTTTTAAAAGCGTTATTTATAAGAAGTGCTTCTTCATTTCTCAATTCTTTTAAAAGCACTTTTTTTCTGATTGCAGATGAAAGTTCAACTTTTGTTAAAAAACTTATGTAAAGTGAACTTTGATTGATTAAATAAGACTCAGCTGCTTTTGATCCTGATTCCGGGCTATAATATGCTGCGAGCAAACTGGTGTCTATATAGGTTTTCAATAGT
>SMWS01000077.1 GCA_004356685.1 Deltaproteobacteria bacterium | reverse complement strand
TGGCTGTATTTATCTCTTTAGTTGTCAATTGAATACCGTTTGTCCCGGAATACATTAATCTTTTGCGATTATACGGCTCATGACCTAAACCCAGCAGATGCCCAATTTCGTGAGAAGTGACTCTTTGATCATGAACAAAAGGGGTGTCGGTTACAAGAAAGAAACCGTATCTCGTCAAAGCCCTTCCATTGGGACCGCCGATCCTTTTTGAGTAGAACGCGTTTATTATGGAATGGTTTTGAAGATTGAATTTTCTGTTGATACCATTTAAAAACGGAGTGTAGTTACCTTCTATAAAGGCTTTCATTATTTCGTGAGGAAGTTCGGTTCTATGAATGTATCTTACATTTATCTCGATTGCTGCCTGAGACCATATTTTATTAACTTTTTCAAAAATGCTAACAATTTCATCTTTTGATCTTTCACTTGAATAAACACCATCCTGATCATCCAGTATATAAACAGATATTGGAACTGTTAATTCAGATAGTTGATCAATATCTTCAGAATAAACTTCGGGATTTGTAAATATCATTAGAATAAAAAGTATTAAACCAGGTTTTAAAATTAGACTATTTCTGAAAGAAATCATTTGGGATAAATATAACTGATAGAAAACAGTGAAGAGCAGACTTCGAAGAACTATTCTTTTTCTTCAATAAAATCCAGCGAAACAGAGCTTATGCAATATCTAAGGCCGGTTGGCTCTGGGCCGTCATTAAATAGATGTCCCAGATGTTCGCCGCATTTACTTGATACTATTTCCCACCGGGTCATTCCAAATGTGTTGTCGGGTACAAGTTTAATTGCACCCTCTGAAATAGGTTTCCAGAAACTTGGCCAGCCTGTCCGGGAATCAAATTTATGATCTGAATGGAAAACAGGTTCTTTACAACCGGCAGAGACGTATACACCTTTTTTCTTATTCTTTAACAGGTCCCCTGTAAATGGTCTTTCAGTTCCCTTTTCCCAAAGCACATGATATTCTATTTTGCTGAGCTTCTTTTTCCATTCTTCTTTTGTAAGCCCGGTTGACTCTACGATTCCGGAATCAGTTGGCTGCTCTGCATTTGTAGAAAAGTTAATTGCCAGTAAGCCTGCAATAAATATAAATAATATAATAGTAATTATTTTATTCATTTTTATCTCCTGATTGATTAGACTAAAATGCAGTCAAAAAGGATGCATTTTTTAAAATAACTATTCTGATTTTTTCAAATAATTATCTTGATGGAAGTGTATGAACTTTTTCTTTCAATTCAAAATGATCAAAAAACTGACCAAACACAGCATTACTTAAATCTATTAATCTTTTAATATGCTTTGGGGTTTGCTGCCATATAACCTCAGAACTTATTTCTCCATTCGTATTTTCTATATCTTTTTTATTTTCTGGCACTTTTAGCCATCTTTCAATCAGTCTTGTATCTACCTCCAAATGGAACTGGAATCCGTAAATATTATTTCCATATTTAAATGCCTGATTATTGCAATAATGCGAGCTAGCCAAATGGACTGCGCCGTTTGGTAATTCAAATGTATCCCCATGCCACTGAAAAATTTTTTCGGTGCCGTCAAATCGGGAAATCAGATTGTCTTTTGTTCCTTCAGGTGTTGGAGTTACGTCATACCAGCCTATTTCCGGCTTTTTATTTTTTCTGACTTCTGCCCCGAGCGCTTTTGCCAGGAGCTGAGAGCCAAGACAGATTCCAAGAACCGGTTTTTGGCTATCTATTGCCCTCTTAATAATCTCGATTTCGGTAACTAAATTAGGATATTCATCTGTCTGGTCTACATTCATGGGACCGCCAAGGACTATTAAACCATCGTAGTTACTAATTTTTGGTTTTGCATCCGGGTTTCTTTCGAAGTTTACATATTTCATCCGGAATCCTGAATTTCTTAGAAGAGGATCCAGAGTACCAAGGATTTCGTGGGCAACGTGCCGGAATACGAGTAGCTTGCTCATTTTTTATCAGAGCATAATACCATTTAATTTTTATTTTTTCCTAAATCTATCCCATTTTTATAATTTCTACTCTAGGCGATAGTTGAAAAATTAATAAGAAGGCTTGCTAATCCTAACCCTGAGTACTATATTTCCGGGGTACAGCGGTTATAGTCCGCTTGGTGTAGTGCAGGGGCCTGATATTACACCTGTTTAAGTACATAATTAGAAGATACTAAAAATTATGTCTTAACAGTATTAATTATGATTTTGGAATTGTTATAATGAACTCCGTAAACTTACCTTGCTCAGTCTCAAAGCGAAGAGTGCCTTTATGTTCGGCAACTATGATATCGTAACAAATAGACAGTCCCAAACCAGTACCCTCACCTGTTGGTTTAGTTGTGAAAAAAGGAGTAAATATTTCTTCTCGTACTTCTTTTGGAATTCCGCTTCCATTATCTCTGATACTAATTTGTATATCATTTTCTAGATTTTTTGTTTTTATATTTAACATTGGTGAAAAACTATCGCCAACAGCCTTATTTTTTTTATTTGTCTCGTAAAATCCGTTAGTAAGAATATTTAAAAAAACCCGGCTAATATCCTGTGATATAATATTTATATTTTGTATTGAATCATCAAACTCCTTTTTTATAGTTACATTGAAACTTTCGTCATTTGCTCTCATACCGTGATAAGCAAGGCTTATGCTATCATCCAAAAGTGTATTTAAATTGGTTATCTGTTTTTCACCTTTTGTCCCTCTTGAATGCTGAAGCATACTATGCACTATTCTGTCTGCACGTTTTCCATGTTCATTTATTTTTCTGGAGTTTTGTTCTAAGGTTGCGAGAATATCAGCAATATCATCATAAATCTCCCCGTCCATTTTATCTTTTTGTGATTCAATGTCCTTTCGTAAATCCTCTGTCAGTTCTACGGTTATATCAGAAAAATTATTAACAAAATTAAGTGGGTTTTTTATTTCGTGTGCTATACCTGCTGTAAGTGTTCCGAGTGAAGCAAGTTTTTGTTGAGTAATCAGCTCTTGCTGCATACTTTTGATTTTTTCTAAATTATTTTCCAACTGGACTATAAAGTTTTGCCGCTCTTCAGCCAGTCTTGCATTACTAATTGCATCTTCTATTTGTGAGACTACAATTTTAAATAACTCCTGCTCCCCACTTTCAAAGGCATATTTATTTTTAGAACTCACGCTCAGAGCGCCTATGATCTCATCACTGTCTCTAAGAGGTATGCATAGAAAGCTGCTAATATCCAGTTTTACGCTTGTCTTACCTATCACTTTTTCTTTCTTTGCATCGGGGGAGTAGCGAGTCACTCCGGCAGTAATAGTTTTCCACATATAGCCGTTTGGATATGGAATGTTTTTTGCAATATCTACTAACCAGTCAGGCAGTCCTCTATGTGCTTTTAGGATTAAACAGTTGTTTTCTATCAAGTAAATACTTATTAAATGTAAATAGCGTAAATTTTCAGAAAGTGACTGTACTGTTGTTTCCAGTACTTTATCCAGACTAATTGACTGATGAACACTAGAAGAAATAGAGTTAATAATGGATACGAATCTGTTCTTTTTTTCTACTTCACTGATATTTTCTTTCAGTATCGCTTCAGTCTTTTTTCTTTTTGTTATATCGGTTCCATAAAGATGTACGTATCCATATTCTGCAATAGTTCTAATATTGAATTGATAGTGTTTAGAGTTAATTTCAATCTCTATTTGATCGGATAGATTGTTATCAATAAGTCTTCTGAAAGTTCCCTTTTTAGTCTCTGGACATATTTGGTACCACGACAAACCTACTAATATGTCTTTTCCAAACAGCTCTTTAGAAACTTCATTTGCAACAAGTATCTTGCCTTTAGAGTCAATTCTAAGTACGGGCTCGGGGTTAACATTTGCAAAAAGTGCAGTTTGTTTAAGTTGCTCGTTGCTGCTCTTGAGTGATTTTTGAGTATCTTTATTTCCTGATTCAAACTCCTTATAACAGTCGTTTATTAGTTCAAAGAGTCTTTTATATTTTTGGGGTATAGATTCTACCGGTCCAAAAGTTTGCTCTATTTGTTTTTTAAGTAGTTTATGAATGTTTTCCATATCTGATAGTTTATTGAACTGAAATATATAGCGCTAGAGAAAAATTTGAAGAGTGCGGTTTATTTAAGAAATTTAAAACACATTGCTGTAATATCGTCTGCCTGCATGACATCTGATGAATAAGCATTGACTTGCTCTATCACATTATTAACTATATCGGTTGGGGAACTTTCAGAAACAGTTTTTAAAAAGTTATGTAGACGGTCATCTGAAAATAGAATGTTTTCACTATCGGTAGCTTCGGTCACTCCATCTGTGTAAAGGAATATAGCGTCACCGGGGTGGAGCATAATTGACTTAGAACTGAATAGGTTTTCTTCGGCCGTTATTGCAAGAGCAATGCTATTTGTACTTTCAAGCTCCTCTACACAGCCATCTTTCTTAATTAAATAGGGAGGGTTGTGTCCAGCATTACAGTATTTCACTTCGCCTGTAAATGTGTTTAATACTCCTGCAAAAACCGTTACAAACATACTGGATTCATTGTCTAAATTTAAGATCTTATTAACGTCATCTAAGCAGATATCGGGAGGCACACCCTTGAGTGCGATGGCTTTAATGAGGGTTCTGCTCATTGCCATAAAAAGGGCGGCAGGAACTCCTTTTCCAGAAACATCACCTATAACAAAATAGAGGTGATAGTCGTCTATTAAGAAGAAATCAAAAAAATCACCTCCTACGTGTTTTGCGGGATACATTTTTGCGAATATATCAAATTCATCTCTGTCTGGAAAAGCAGGGAAATTTCTTGGAACCATCGAAGATTGTATTTGGAAGGCAATATCTAACTCACGCTCTATTATACTTAGTTTTTCTCTGTCTAATTCGGCCTGTTTTAAAGCCAAGACTTCTACAATGGTTTTGCTTATGGTTATTTCTAAGTCTTCAAAATCAATAGGTTTAGTTAAAAAATCGAATGCTCCATGATTAAGGGCTTTCCTTATGTTTACCATATCGCCATAGGCAGAAATGATCACAGATTTTGTATTTGGATATTGTTCCCGGAGTTTGGAAATAAGAGTAAGGCCGTCCATTTCCGGCATATTAAGGTCAGTCAGGACAATGTCTACATTGTTATCTGCAAGCTTTGCAAGGGCTTCTACTCCATTGTGTGCAAAGGTAAAATTAAATTCATTATTACGCACCTTTTTTCTGAATTTTTGACTAATCAATAGCTCTAAATCCGGCTCGTCGTCAACAACAAGGATATTAGTGGGATTACTTCCGTTTACTGCCATTTTCTCCATAACTTCAAGAAGATATAACATATTTTATCAAAATAGGTATGTTTAATCAAGACAGCCAAATTTCGGTATAATAGATTTATAGGATGAGTGTTGCCAATTACGATTTATTATTTTTAAGCTTAATTTAAACGAGGATTAAATTAAAGGAGATTATAATGGATGTTTTTAAATGTGTTTCAACGTTGAGATCTGTAAGAAGTTTCATCAGTAAAGAAGTGCCGGCTGACATAATAATGAAAGTAATGGAATCTGGCAGGCTTGCACCAAGCGCTCATAATGATCAGCCCTGGGAATTTATTTTAATAAAAGATAAGAAGGTATTAAAGAAACTTGAGCAGTTTTGTATAAGCGGAAGATTTGTTTCTGAGGCAGGGTTTGCAGTTGTTATACTCACTGATAAATCGTCAAAATGGTTTCAGATTGACCCGACAAGAGCTGCTCAAAATATGGCTCTTACAGCCTGGAGCCTTGATTTGGGTACATGCTGGATAGGGAGGCTTGATGCAGAAGGTCTAATGTCACTGTTAAATATACCTCAAAAATGGCAGGTTCTTACGGTTCTACCTTTTGGATATTTTGATAAGAGTTATATAGGAACTACAAAATTCAGAAAATCCCCAGAACAAGTTTTTCATTTGGACGGATATGGGGTAGAGCTATAAAAAGCATAAAATGCCTTATCTATTGGAATCCAACTTTTCAATTAGCTTGTTTAAATGCTCTTTTTCTTTTCTAAGCTCATTTTTAAAAGACGATTGGTCTGTATCTGCTATTTCCATTCTTAGTTCAGAGAGATAACTTTTAACAATTTTATTTAGCATATCAATTTCTTGCTGTGAGAATTCTAAGCTTGCCATAATATTCACCCCCATAATTGATTAAATGCTTAATAATTAATATTATAGCAAATATATTACCAAAAGTTATAGAGAATATGTAATGAATCAATAAGGTGAGATAAGGTTAAGTATATGCGTTATGTAATGCCATAAAATCTGGCAGATTTTATAACTATAATAACATTTTGATTAATAAGTATTTTTATTTCACGGGTTCTGCCTTAACAGAATCGATAGCATTTAAAATACTTCTAATATCTTTAGCTTCATAGTCACTGCTAATCTGTATTATGTCTTCAAATAAAGATTTCAATGGTCTGATAAAATCCAGTAAGTCTTCATTTGTTATCTCACCCTTGGGTTTATTTTTGAATAATTTATTTATAATAGCCTTAATCGTTGATTGTCTTGTATCAATATTGATCAAATATGGTTTGATAAATTCAGTGGATATGTTTTTATCATAATTCAAAACTACTTCAAAGGCGTTATTTCTTACATATTCATGATAGTTATCAGAATTTATTACTTCTTTTGCCAGATTTAAATCTGGATTATCACCTTTAGTTAGTATTTTAAAAATGCTCTGATTTTCCACCCAGTCATGAGATGTTTTATAAAAAGCATCTTTTAAAATATCTTTTTCTTCCTGAGACATGTTAGGCAAAAACAACACTCCATAACCTGATTTTAATTTGCCCTGTTTTATAGCAGTTAATGCTTTTTCTTTAAATAGATCTGTTAGTCCTAGATTATTTAAAAAGTAAATAATAGCTATATTGTCTCTTCGATTTGGTTTATTCAAATATAGTTTGAACATGGAATCAGAGATCATCTGTTTATTGTTATTAAAAAATTCTTCTTTTTCTTTTATAGTTTTGCCTAGTTTTCTTTGATACCAGGAATTTATTTTGTGTTCTTTTTGAAATTTGGGCAGATCGTTTGATACTACTAATAATGCAGGAATTACTTTATTCTCTGGAACCTTTGCCCAGTAATTCTTAAATGAATCGAGGTCTTTATAAATACTATCATCAACTATCGGGAATTTTGTTATCTCGGGAAATAGCTTTTGTAATGAAAAAGATTCTTTGGTTTCTTTAGTATTCGATGCTGAGAAATCTAGCCTAGGCACTTTGCTGTCTAACCACTCATATTTTGCATCTATATAATACTCGGCAAGAAAGATACTATTCTGGAAAAATGGAATATTTTTGAATTTATATGTTTTATTGTATGTAGACTGGGGTTTTATGGGCATGTTGCCATTGGGGGTTTGTATTAGAAACTGTTTAAACAGATGTGAAGGACCATCTGATGTAATATTGATAGTTTTTTCGGAACTTTCTATAGTGAATTTAAATGAATCCGCTTGATATGTTTTACCATCTACAGGCTTTCCAAGCTCAAACCGTTTTGAGTTTTTAACGCTTAAGACCCTTATCCTTACCATCAGCGAATCAAAAAAATCAACAGGGTTATCTGGAAAAGATAAATTTATTGGTACTTTAAAATTGCTGCCTTCATTTACAAAAGTATCACTAAAAGAGTTAAATTTATCAAAACTTGCAAACCTGCCTTTGGTTATGCTTATTTCCGTCCCGTCATTATATTTTCCAGAAAGGAGATATTTTTCATCATAGCCAAGATAAGTTTTGTCTTTTATAGCAGGTTTTGGTAAGAGTAGTTCTAGTTCTAAAGCGTTTCTGGATTTATCGTTACTTACTACCCAGGTTGCGGTTTTTATATGAGAACTACTAGGTTTTAAGACAGGATATTTTGCAAAAGCCTGTTTGATCTTTGTTTTCGAGATTGAATGATCCGGGATTTCCAGTTGTCCCTGCCAATTAACGACTGCGTTATTATCGTCTCCAATAAACTCATAGTAAGTTTCTACTTTTTCATTATTTGATTTGCTTATAAAAGTGTTGGTGACTTTTGCTGTTAAGCTCTCAAACGGGTTTGATTTGATTGAAGAAGATTTACTGGTTTGTTTTTGATTTATTAATTCATTATTTCTATTTATAGTGAAAATGATATGTGATTTATCTACTTCAAAATTTACACCTTTTAGTCCTGAAGCTTTTTTATCTACGGCGAATAGTCTATTGATATACTGAAATTCAATTTCCGTATATGTGGTTAAATTTTCTTCATCTATTTCATTTTTGATAATTCTAAAATATGGCGTAGGAAAATTATCTTCAATTTTTAATAGTTCGCTACTAAATCCATTACCATCTGACATCTTGATGAACTCTTTGATTTTCACTTTCTGATCTTCTGTTGCCCTGTTAAAATTCATAGATCTTTTAAAAACGCCGCTCCCATCGGGGTTTAGCTCTATAACCATGTCTACTTCATAGCACGCAGAGAGAAGAAATATTATGAGTAAAAATAATAACTTTTTAATTTGATACACTTATATTTTCCAATGTTAGAGTGACAGGTTTATATGATTGCTTTTCTATTAATTCGATTACAAAAGTAAAAGGTGGCTTGGGAATTTTAGAAAATCCAATTTTATATACATAAGTATTCTGATCTGTAAAAGTATTCTTTATAAACTGTATTTTGTCTTTATTGTATATTTTATTCTCTTCATACGCATCCTGTCTCAATATATGGTTTTTGTATCTCAAACCATAGTCAGTGTCTATGAAAAATGATTTCAGCATATTTGGCTCATAATTAGATATAAGCTCTATGCTTGGACTTGCCAGCAAGCTGGTCTTTAAATTTAGTTCAGTCAGCGCAACTTTATAAAATGATTTATCATTGCTTATAAGAATTGGTGTAGTGACATTATTAATAGAATATGTAGTTTCTTTTGATTTTAGTACCTTGCCTATGTTGAGCGTTGCCTCAAGTATATCTATATTTTTTATCCATGGGTTTACTGCAGGAAATTTAAGAACTAATGGGAACCCTTTTAACTTATCGCTCCAGTTATTATTTCCATCAAAAAACCCCGAATCATCCGATTTCATCTCAGGGCTTATTTGTTTTCCATCTATAAGCATTTTTATAATCTTCAAATCTTTATATGAGAATGGAATATCGATATCATCTACATCGAAAAAAACAGCTAATGTAGCATCTCCTGAATTAGAATATTTTTTTCCAACAATCGGAATGTATGAAGAGAAGCTGTGAAGTGGCTTATACTCTGTGTCCTCTTTTTTATCTGATTCTACAACTAGCCTTGGTCTGATATCGGTTTTTATGCTTGTTTCAGCAATTGTAGCCTCGATGATGTTTTGCCCAATTTCCATTTTCTTATATTTTTTTAGAAAATCAGAATCAAATTTCCAGCTTACTGTATTCCCATTTACAACTCCATTTTTGGATTCAGGTTTTTGAGGCAGTTCGATTGTGAGATTGAAATAGGCATCTTTCATACGGTCATCGTCAGAAAATTGTGTCCATTGATCTACCTCCCTGTTGCGAAAAACAATAAATTTTCCGTTTTCGTATTTATATCTGGGACCCATTTCAACAAGATTTTCTAATACAGGCAGGGCTTCTCCAAGGTTTGTAAATGTATATACCTGTTCTTCGATAAACTTTGCAGGGTCATTGGGGTCTTTGTATGCTTTATCGACTTTTAATATTACTCCACCTGGCAACTGTTCAACTTTACTTTTCTTATTTTGGGCATCTTTTCTTAATTGCTCAGGAAACATTCCAACTATATTACTTAGCTCTGTTCCCATCTCTTTTTTAATATGATACTCACCACTGCCGTCTGAATTGAGAACAATTTTAATTTCCTGCTGAAGACAACTGCTTAGAAATAGTAGTAAGGTTAAATATAGTGATATTTTTTTCATGTTAATTATTATATTACTTTTATTATTATGGATTAAAAATATTTGTTAATAAGATGAATAATTTACGAAAAGAGATCAATATTTACTAATAAATTCAAAAGAATAATAAAAATTAAGATTAATTTAAAATGGAACTGAAAATAAAATTTTTATTTAGTAAATCATCAATTGTAAACCTTAACAACATTATACAAAGCATATCTTTCAACAGGAGTGTAGCCCGCGTTTTTGATCATATTGACCATGAAGTCCCGGCTGTGGCCAAGCTCTGAAGGAGGCCGGCATCGTGAATTATCTTTTCTCTCATAATAGTCCCGTCTGCATCACTACAGCCAAAATGCAGTGCAATCTGGGCTGCTTTTTCGCCAAGGGTGATCCAGTAGGCTTTAATGTGGGGAAAATTATCAAGATAAAGGCGTGCCAGGGCATGGATTTTCATGTCATAAGAGGCAGGAATGAACTTTACATCCTTTTTAAGCCCGGTGTTTTCTGGCTGAAATAATACCGGTATGAATGCTCAAAATGTCACTTTCGTTTCTCACTTAGAACAAATACATATCTTAAACACAGCAGAGCAGCGCTGGATGTTTGGTATGAACTGCTGTGGTGGTTTGTATATGGATTTACGGCAAACAAGACAGCAAAAGAAACTGAGGTATCACAAAAGCTGGTACACAGGTGTTTTATAATAATAAGAAAAGCGCTGTATGAGTATGAAGAAGAAAATATAAAACCAGTGTTTGGGTTTTATCAGAGAAATGGTGTTGTATATGTAGAATTTGTATGTGATGCAAAAAAGAAGACTCTTCAGGATATAATAAAAGGGAAAAATAGTTTTACAGAGTAATATATACACAGATACCTGGAAGTCATATAAGGGTTTAAATAAAAAAGGCTATAAGCATCAAACAATTGATCACGGTAAAGGGGAATATGTAAAAGTAAAAAAAGGTAAAAAGATACATATTAATGGAATAGAGGGGTTTTGGGGTTATTTAAAAGAGCAGTTATTAAAACATCATGGAGTAAGCAAAACTAATCTGATATAATTATGTAAAGGAACAGGAGTTTAGGTTTAATAACAGACATCTGTCTACAGATAATATGGTTAATAAAATAATCAAAATTTTAATGAATTCTACTCCACCAGATGTCTAATGCCCTACTTAATTGTCAATCGGATCAATGTTATCCTTTTAAAATAAACTAAAAATAACAAAAAAAGTTTCGATTTAAATCTCTTTTATTATTATTTTTCACTAATTTGTTGCGATAATTGATTTATTAGGCAACAATTGCAATAATTATTCATCTAACAAAGTAATAATTAAAATAAAATTTTTATTAATAAAAACCATTACAATAATATGAATATTTTTATAACGGGCGCTACAGGATTTATTGGTAAGCAACTTACTAAAAAATTAGTCGAAAACAAATTTAATGTTACAGCACTGGTCAGAAACAAATATAAGACAAAAAAGTTAATTGAATTAGGCGTTAAGATACATCAAGGCGATATCACAGATACAAAATCGATTGAGGGTATGCTTGATGGTTGTGACACACTTTTTCATTTAGCTAATATATCAAGATGGTGGTTAAGGGATAAAAATAAATATATAGACGTCAACGTTAAAGGCACAAAAAATCTACTGTCTGAAGCATCTAAATCTGGAGTAAGCAAAGTAGTATTTACAAGCTCTGTAGCAGCCATAAGGCAGCCTCATGGGATACTGTCAACAGAAGACCTGGAGCATTGTGGTAATTTTGAAAGCTTATACGGAAGGTCAAAATATCTTGCTGAGCAGGAAGTTCTAGAATTTGGTAAAAATTCCAAACTCGATGTTGTTGTACTTAACCCCGGTGTTGTTATTGGTCCAGGAGATTTTAAAACTTTTGGCAAAATAATTATAGAATTTCTTAATAGAAGGCTTAAATTCAGGGCGTTTGATCAAAGTTTTGTGCCTGTTGTATACATTGATGACGTTGTCGATGCTCATATAATAGCCGCCGAAAAGGCAAAACCGGGTGAAAAATATATACTCGTTAGTGAAAATATTAGAATAATTGATTTATATAAAATGATTAAAAAGATTACGGGAGATCCCATACCACCATTTCAAATACCACCATTTATTATTAAGACCATGGCTCACTTATCAGAATTAAAGGCAGCAATTAAAGGCACTTCACCAAAAATTGCAGTTGATGCAGTAAATGCAATGCAAAAGGGCGCAAGCGCATCAAATAAAAAAGCGATTAGCGAATTAGGAATAAAATTTTTGCCTATTAAACAAGCTCTGGAAAAAACTATTGACTGGTATAAACAAAATGGCTATGTGAGCTAAGTTTACCCCCCTCTACCACCTAAAGAGCCACAACTGGTTGTACACACCCCTCATGTCTCATAACTGCCTCCTCCTCTGCCGCAACTCCCACTTTCTCCGTAAGACTTAAAAAATATGTAAAAAACCAGGAAACTAAACGCAAAAATACCAAATATTATTTTTTTGGAGTTTATTTCAATAATTTCCATTAAGCCACGTGAGCTGGATGCATTTTAAGTTTTTGTAATTTCATCTAAGGAGAAAGAGGTTGTTCAGATTTAGCACATAGATATAAAAACTTCTTATATTAACCTACAACTTTTTGTGTGAATTTGTATTTCCAATTGTTTTCAAAGGACAGCTTTCGTGCATAAGTAAATTGGCCATCTTCTTTCTCAAATTGAAAATCTCGGATATTTATCCAAAGAGGGTTATTTTTATCAAGCATCGGATACTGAAATCG
>SMWS01000076.1 GCA_004356685.1 Deltaproteobacteria bacterium | reverse complement strand
TGATCATTTTCAACATAACTGCCCTTTATCTGATCACTTACTTCGTTCTTTGTAATTGGCGTATGAACACCAAATACGTTACTGTCTGCAAAGCTAAGAGAACCAAATCCTAATGAAACTGCAAGTGCTGTAACTGCTAGTAACTTTTTCATTTTAGTTACCTCCTTAATTTGTTAATTTGCTATTTAGACATATAACTAAACAAAAAGATTCATATTATTTATTAATCTTTCCAAAAAAACTATTTAATTTAAATTATTGGTTAGGATAACCCCATCTGGTATTATCAGAGTCGGTATAAAAGATATGAAAATTTCAATCACAAGCCTTGGCTGCTCAAAAAATCTTGTAGACAGTGAACTTATTCTCGGAAGCCTGACAGATTCGGGTCATGAGATTACATCGCAGGAACATGCAGAAGTAATAGTTATAAATACCTGCGGATTCATTGGTGATGCAAAAAAAGAATCTATAAACACGATCTTAGACTTAGCTCAGTACAAAAAGAAGGGATCGTGCAAAAAGCTGATAGTTACAGGCTGCTTAGTTGAAAGGTACTCAGAAGAACTCAAAAAAGAGTTCCCGGAAGTAGACCACTTTTGGGGAACGGGAAGTTTGCTTAAGATAAATGAAGTACTGGCCGATAAAAAATACAAGTTTAAGGAACAACAGCTTGGAACTCTGTATGATCCAGACAGCCCGAGAGTGAGGTTGACAGATTCACATACAAGTTATGTAAAGGTGTCCGAGGGGTGCTCGAGAACCTGTTCATTTTGCATAATACCAAAAATGCGCGGCATTATGAGAAGCAGACAAGTAGATTCAATTTACAGAGAAATAGCTGACATGGGTCAAAACGGAGTAAAGGAAATAAATCTGATTGCTCAGGATATGACTAGTTATGGAAGAGACATAGGCACAAGCCTTGAGACTCTGCTAAAAGAACTTATAAAGATTGATTCTATTAGTTGGATCAGGCTGCACTATTGTTACCCCTGGGGATTTTCGGATAAGTTAGTAAATCTGCTTTCGGCAGAAAACAACCTCCTGCCTTATATCGATATGCCGATTCAGCACATAAATGACAGAATATTAAAACTTATGGATAGAAAAACCTCGAAATCAAGAATTCTATCAATCATTGAAAAATTAAAACAAGCAATTCCACATTTAACTTTAAGGACCACCTTTATAGTTGGATTTCCTTCTGAAACTGATGATGAATTTGAAGAATTGTTAGACTTTGTAAATGATACTAAGTTTGAAAGGGCAGGAGCCTTCAAATATTCACATGAAGAAGGCACACCTTCATACAATCTCGATAATCAAATTGATGAAGATATAAAAGAGGAAAGGTTAGAACGTCTGCTAAATATACAGTCAGATATATCTTTAGAAAATAATAAAAAACTAATTGGAAAAGAATTTGGTTATTTTGTAGAGGGCAGGGAAGACGGTGACTATTTTGGAAGAATCAGCACTCAGGCTCCCGAGGTAGACGGACTTACTTACATAAGGTCGGACAAGAAATTTAAAATAGGCGATTATCTACAAGTGAGAATCACAGAAGCCGACATTTACAACCTGCATGCAGAAATAGTTTAGAATAATCCTCAAAGTACTTTAACAATGAAAATTATTTTCATGGGAACCCCCGAATTTGCAGTTCCTTCCCTAAAAGCCCTATTAGACTCGGATAACAAAGTGCTTGCTGTTATTTGCCAGCCTGATAAACCAGTCGGAAGGAAAAGAGAGTTATCTAAACCAGCAACAAAAAAATTTGCTGAAAGTTTAAATATACCTGTAATTCAGCCCTCAAAAATTAAGAATAATAAAGAGTTTCTAAATAAACTCAAAGAGTATTCATCTGATCTTATTTGTGTAACAGCATATGGGAAAATACTTCCAAAAAGCATATTAGACCTGCCATCAAAAGGCTGCATTAATGTACATGCTTCAATACTTCCAAAATACAGAGGTGCTGCTCCTATTAACTGGGCTATTATCAAAGGAGAAACCCAAACGGGTATAACTACTATGAAAATGGACGAAGGGATGGACACAGGCGATATTCTCCTCATTGAAAAAACAGAGATTGAATTTGCCGATACTTCCGAAACTTTGTCTGAGAGATTATCAGAAATTGGAGCTAAGTTATTAATTAAAACGATCGATCAATTAATAAAAGACAATTTAAAACCAATAGAACAAGATGACTCTAAATCCAGCCTTGCGCCTATTTTAAAAAAAGAACACGGAAAAATAGACTGGACAAAAACAGCCTTAGAAATTAGAAACCAGATAAGAGGATTACTGCCTTGGCCGGTCGCTTTTACATATTTAAATGGCAAAATGTTGAAAATATTTGATGCAGGTATCTCAGATAAAAGTGGAGAAGCAGGACAAGTGATATACACCGATAAAAATATCTTAAGAATATCTTCTGCAAAAGGATCACTTGATTTACGGGAAGTGCAATTAGAGGGAAATAGAAAGATGGATATTAAATCTTTTCTTATGGGGAGAAAAATCGAAGATGGAACTATCCTGATTTAGATATTTAGCTGTAAATCAAAAAACTTGATATCAACTTTTGCTACCAAACCATCCTTCCAAACCAGATCTCGAGCCTTATTTTGCTCTTCTTTTGGAACAATGAGTGTTAATTTAACACTCAGCTCCGAAAGTGCTTTCCATTTATCAATACTCTGTTCATTTACTGTTTCCGTCGTATCCACTTCGATAACACTTACAACTTGCCCATGATTAACTAAAACCACGTCAGGATATTTGCCTTTTAAATCATAATTTTGCTCGTCGCCCGGGTTAATATTAATTTCACTATATATTCTGCTATTCTTCTCTTTTATCTTTCTAATAACCCAGTCATGAAGAAATTGCTCATCCTTAGATCGAGCCATAGCGTTCACCCCACATAAGTTTAGTCTTAAGAATGCTAAAATAATCCCTGAATGGAGATCTTATGAATTTAATAGATTTTTTAGATTTAGTTACTTCTACAACATCTCCAGCCATCAAATCAAAACTGATTTGACCATCAAGAGTTAGATGCAGCTGGGTAGTATCAGTCAACGATCTAACCCTGACAATTCTCTTGTTGGATACAACAAGAGGCCTGTTGGTTAGAGTATGAGGACAAATAGGAGTTATTATCATTAAAGGCAAAGCAGGAAATACTATTGGTCCACCTGCCGAAAGAGAATAGGCAGTTGATCCTGAAGGTGTTGCCAGTATTAAGCCATCCGATTTAAATGTAGATATTTGTTTATCATCAATTTCTAATGCCAGGTCTACGACTCTGGATATTTTACCTCTGCTAATAACAACATCGTTCAATACATCATAAGAGCAGAATTGTTTATTTCCCCTGATAACTTTTGCAGAAATCATTTCCCTGTTTTCTACCTCATAGGACCCGTTTGCAATAATATCCACAAGTTCAATAGCTTCTTCCCTGGTAACCTCAGTTAAGAATCCAAGATTGCCCATGTTGATACCGACTATTGGAATATCAGTCCCGCTCAATATCCTCGAGACTCCTAAGAAGGTTCCGTCTCCGCCTAAGACTATTACTACTTCGGAATGCTTATGAATATTTCCAAGCTCAGCAGATTTATTGTATTTAACTAAATCAGCCAGCTTATTCTCTAAATAAACCTCTATGTCATGTGCAATGAATTTTTCAACAAGGACCCTTGTTAATTCAACCACCTCATTGTTTTCTATTTTCCCTACTATTCCAACTTTCAAAAGGAATGTCTCCTATTTTGCTAAATTGAATATTTAATTATTTTTCGAAGAGTATAACAAATAACTCTTTATAAACTCACTTAAATCTCCATCCATAACAGGATCTACATTTCCTGTTTCAAATCCGGTTCTATGGTCCTTGATCATTCTATAGGGATGAAATACATATGAGCGAATTTGACTGCCCCACCCTATCTCCTTTTTTGATGATTCTAAATCATCAAGTTTTTCCTTTTGCTTTTGTTTTTCAAGCTCATACAGCCTGCCTTTCAATATTTTCATACAAGTCGCCCTGTTTTGATGTTGTGATCTTTCATTTTGGCAGCTAACGACAATGCCCGTGGGTAAATGAGTGATCCTGACAGCGGAATCTGTTTTGTTTACATGCTGTCCACCGGCACCGGATGCCCTGTATGTATCTACTCTTAGATCTTTATCATCTATTTCTATATCAATATCATCTTCAATTTCAGGTGAGACGAATACCGATGAAAATGAAGTGTGTCTTCTTTTATTTGAATCAAACGGAGAAATACGAACAAGCCTGTGAACACCGCTCTCACCTTTTAAATATCCGTACGCATAAGCGCCTTTTACCATAAAAGTACAGCTTTTTACACCTGCATCATCACCAGTCTGATTATCCAGCATCTGAACATCAAAACCATTCATTTCACAGTAACGCAGATACATTCTCAAAAGAATTTCAGTCCAGTCTTGCGCTTCTGTGCCGCCGGCTCCCGAATTTATTGAAATAATAGCATCATTAGGATCTTCCGGCTCACCAAGGATTCTTTTAAATTCAAGAGATTCTACTCTCTTATATAAACCAGAAAGTTTCTGCTGAACTTCTGCACCGGTATTTTCGTCGTTTTCTTCAGCGCTCAACTCAGATAATACTTCTGCTTCTTCAAGCTCTTCAGTAATAGAGTCCCATTCATTTACTACTGTTTTTATCTGGGATTGCTCTTTTAATACCTTTTGGGCCGATTCATTATTATCCCAAAAATTAGATTGGATTATTTCCAGATCGAGTTCATTTAATCTTTCTATCTTGTTGGGCAGGTCAAAGATAGTCTCCCAACAAATTTAATCTGCTCTTTATATCTTTAATTTTGCCTTTGTTTTCTGTAAACATAGTTATCCATAAAATTGCTAAGAATATAAATTGATACATATACAATAGCAAGTTTGAATTATAACAGGATTAGGGTAAATTTTTCGCAAATTTTTATTAAGGAGATCAACATTGAAGACTTATCTTTTTACCCCTGGTCCCGTATCTGTACCAGAAGAGGTTTTGCTTCAAATGGCAAAGCCTATAATTCATCACAGAACAAAAGAATTTGAAAATATATTTTCAGAAGTTAGAGACGGATTAAAATATGTTTATGAAACAGAGAAAGAAGTATTTATACTGGCAGCCTCCGGCACTGGTGCTATGGAAGGTGCTGTAGTAAATACATTATCCAGAGGCGATAAAGTATTGGTTGTAAACGGCGGTAAATTTGGAGAAAGGTGGGGGAAAATATCAAGGAATTACGGATTGGAAGTAATCGAAGAAAAAGTCGAATGGGGATACAGCGCCGACCCAACTAAGATAGAAGACCATCTAAATAGAGATAAAGACATTAAAGCTGTACTTATGCAGGCAAGCGAAACCTCTACAGGGGTTATGCATCCCACAAAAGAAATAAGCGAAATCACGAAGAAAAGAGACGACGTGATATTAATTGTAGACGGTATAACAGGAGTATGCGTGTTTCCACTGCCTTTTGATGAGTATGGAATAGACGTGCTTGTTGCAGGTTCTCAGAAGGCGTTCATGCTTCCTCCGGGGCTCTCTTTTGCCGCTATGAGCGATAAGGCCTGGAAATTCTATGAAAAATCTGATCTTCCAAAGTTTTATTTTGATTTTAAAAGCTGCCTTAAAAATGCTGAGAAGAATACCACTGCGTTTACCCCAGCTGTAAGCCTTATCATTGGGCTTGCTCAGGTGTTAAGAAATTTTAGAAATGAGGGGTTAGAAAATATTTACAACAGGCATGATAAACTGGCACTTGCTACAAGAGAGGCCATGAAAGCAATTGGCCTGGAAGGTTTTGTAAAAGGCACTCCAAGCACCGCGTTAAATGTAACTTATGCTCCAGAACACATCGGCGCTAAAAAGATAATAAGCGGGCTCAGCGATGATTTTGGAATAATCGTTGCAGGCGGTCAGGATCATGCAAAAGGAAAAATATTTAGAATGTCTCATATTGGTTATATAGACAGAGCCGATACAATCGGTGTTATATCCGCTATAGAATCTGTTCTAAAAAATCTTGGGCATGAATTTGAATTTGGCGCAGGCACAAGAACTGCAAGCGAAATTTTGCGCAATATGTAATACTATTTGCTTATAACATTTACTGATAACATAAATTTTTCACATTATACTCTATTTAAGGTAATGAATGGAACCTAAATTCATTAGGAATTTTTGCATAATTGCACATATAGACCACGGAAAATCTACTCTTGCTGATAGAATCCTCGAGTATACAGGAACCGTTGCACAAAGGGATATGGAAGAACAGTTCCTTGATAAGATGGACCTGGAAAGAGAAAGAGGAATCACCATTAAAGCCCAGTCTGTAAAAATTAATTACAAGGCTGCTGATGGAAAGTTATATGAATTCAATCTAATAGACACCCCCGGACACGTAGACTTCAGCTATGAAGTATCAAGGAGCTTAGAAGCCTGTGAGGGAGCTTTACTGGTCGTAGATGCATCACAGGGGGTTGAGGCCCAGACAGTTGCAAATGCTTACTTGGCTGCTGATTCAGGATTAGAACTAATTCCTGTCATAAATAAAATTGATCTCCCTTCTGCTGAACCTGAGAGAGTAAAAAGAGAAATAGAAGACATAATAGGAATAAGCGCCCAAGATGCGACTCTTGCAAGCGCCAAGACGGGTATTGGAATACAGGAAATTCTCGAATCAGTTGTACACCTAGTGCCCCCGCCCGAGGATAACAGGCAAAAACCTCTACGAGCCCTTATTTTTGATAGCTGGTTTGATTCATACCAGGGGGTTGTAATGCTTGTAAGGGTATTTGAAGGATCCCTAAAAGTTGGAGAGCCTATAAAGCTAATGTCCACTGACAAGTCTTACGAAGTAAAAACCCTGGGCGTTTTCTCTCCAGTAGCAAAAGCGCTAGAAACTCTGGGAACAGGTGAAGTGGGTTTTATAACGGCAGCAATTAAAAATATTGAAGAAGCAAAAGTTGGAGACACTATAACTTGTGTTGTCAAGCCTACTGAAAAGCCAATACCGGGTTTTAGAGAAGTACAGCCTATGGTGTTTAGCGGCCTGTATCCTATTGATACAAATGACTATGAAAAACTAAAAGATGCGCTCCTGAAACTTAGGCTGAATGACGCATCTTTGGTCTACGAACCAGAAACATCCGCGGCTCTAGGTTTTGGCTTTAGATGCGGTTTTTTGGGACTGCTGCATATGGAGATTGTAAAAGAGAGGCTTGAAAGAGAATTTGACCTAAGCCTTATAACCACTGCTCCAACCGTGGTTTACAGGACAATTGATAAAACCGGAGATATTACAGAAGTAGAAAATCCGAGCAAGCTTCCAACCCCTGATAAATTTGAAATTATAGAAGAGCCTTATGTTAAAATAACCCTGCATACGCCAAATAGTTTCCTGGGCGCAATATTCGAACTTTGCAGGAGCAAAAGAGGTATTCAGAAAAACCTAAACTATAAAACTGAAGACCGCGTGCTTGTTGAATACGATATTCCACTCTCTGAAATTGTTTATGATTTTTACGACACACTTAAATCGATATCCAAGGGTTATGCCTCGATGGACTATGAACCCATCGGTTATCGGGCTTCTGATCTGATTAAGCTAGAAATATTAATAAATGGAGATCCCGTTGATGCCCTCTCTATTATCACACATAGAGAAAAGTCTTACGAAAGAGGAAAAGCGCTTATAGAAAGACTACGGTCTCTTATTCCAAGGCAGCTTTATGATGTAGTAATACAAGCCGCAATTGGTAATAGAATTATTTCCAGAGAATCAGTTAAGGCACTTAGAAAAGATGTAACCGCTAAATGTTACGGCGGCGATATATCAAGAAAAAGAAAACTGCTTGAGAAACAAAAAGAAGGCAAGAAGAGGATGAAACAGGTAGGTAGTATTGAAATCCCACAGGAAGCTTTTTATGCCGTGCTTAAAAATGATTAGTAGTTTAAGATTGTTACAAATATAACCCCAGGTTTTATAATTGTTATATACAATAATTTATGTATACTTTTTCGTGTACATGAAAAAATACAACATTGTAGAAGCTAGAAAACAGCTCGGGAAATTGCTGGATTTGGCTATGCTCGGTGAAGAAGTCATTATAACCCGCTATGGTAAGGACTTTATCAAACTTGTTCCTGTTAAAGAAGAACATTTAAATACAGAGAAGAAACTTCCCAGCCGCAGGGAATTCCGATCAAAGATAAAAATTAAAGGCAAACCTCTCAGTAAAACTGTAATCGAAAACAGAACAAAGAGCCACTATTGAAAACCTATATAGACACCAGTTTGCTCGCAGCATATTATAGCCCGGAATCAGGATCAAAAGCAGCTGAGTCTTATTTAATCAATCAAAGTTCACTTTACATAAGTTTTTTAACAAAAGTTGAACTTTCATC
>SMWS01000075.1 GCA_004356685.1 Deltaproteobacteria bacterium | reverse complement strand
CCATATGTTACATCATAAATGTGTGCAACTAAGTCATCACGGCTACTATCCTCTGTAATGAAAGTTCGAAGTTTTACATCTTTAATGGCAATTTTTTCGATTCTAATTTTACGGTCTTGTATCTCATAAAGGCGGGATGGTGATAAGTTCTCTTTTTCTTTTAATATTGCTTCATTTTTTTGTTTGTTTAGTTCATCTTGTGCAGCTTCTATCATGCCATAAAAAGAAGTTTCAGCTGTGTTAGGGATAAATGAAAAGATCGTATTTTCTGTATCATAGTTTATTGCCTCTAATACTTTTGGCATCACCAATCGCCCTAATTCCTTGCGTTCTTGGTATATTTCTACATCACTTCCACGCGAAAAATAAATACGCTCAAACGAACATGATTTTTTTTCAAGAGGTTCAAGAATTTTTGTGACAGACAAATAACCGGATTTTCTTAATAGTAATGCATGGCCAGGATCTAATTCCTCAACATCTTCAAAAGAAACATTGAAAACGGTTTGAATGACGGGTCTTTCAGAGGCAACTACAACAACCTCATTATCTTTATAATAAAATGCAGGTCGAATACCGGCGGGATCTCTAAAAACAAAAGAGTCACCATGACCTAACATCCCAGCTATTACATAACCGCCATCCCAGTCTTTTGAAGACTTTCTTAAAATCTTAGCTAAATTGAGATTTTCAATAATATAAGGAGAAGCTTCAACTTTACTCATTCCTGCTGCTTTCGCTTTTTTATAGAGTTTTCTGACAGCATCATCAAGAAAATGGCCTATATTTTCCATAACAGTAATTGTATCCGCCTTTTCCTTTGGGTGCATCCCAAGTTCAATTAAATTTTCAAATAATTGTGAGGTATTGGTCATATTAAAATTGCCAGCAATAATGAGATTTCTATGCATCCAATTATTTTGACGAAGAAAGGGGTGCACATTTTCAACATTATTACCGCCATAAGTTCCGTACCTCACATGTCCCAATAACAATTCTCCTAAATAAGGGATGTTCTTTTTTTGTGCGGCAACATCATTTTTGTATTCGGGATGTACATTGAACTCTTCATTAATTCGATTGTTAATCTGCGAAAAAATATCTTGTATGGGTTGTGCCGCGTTAGAACGCACTCTACTTATGTATCGCTCACCTGGCGAAACATTGAGTTTTATGCTGGCAAATCCTGCACCGTCTTGTCCACGATTATGCTGTTTCTCCATCATTAAGTACATTTTATTTATTCCATAAAAAGCAGTACCATATTTATCTTTATAGTAATCTAACGGTTTGAGGAGTCGTATTAGGGCAATTCCACATTCGTGTTTTAATGCATCGCTCATAATTTTTCAGCAAAAGGTAAATATAAAAAAAGCCCTGATTTTTCAGGGCGTATTGTTAGGTTAATTCTATATCAAATTGAGTTAAATTTTTAAACTGTTGCAAGCGTTGATGAATTTCCGTCTTAGTGAGTTTCAACATGCGTTCTGTTCCAAATTTTTCTACACAAAAAGATGCTAATGAAGCCCCATAAATCACGGCTTTTTTAAGGCTATCGTAACTATAATCTTCAGTTTTTGTGAGATATCCAGAAAGACCACCTGCAAATGTATCTCCGGCACCTGTAGGATCGAACACTACTTCCAATGGTAATGCCGGTGCATAAAAAACCTCATCATCACAGAATAATAATGCCCCATGTTCTCCTTTTTTAATTACCACATATTTTGGCCCCATCGTCATAATCTTTTTGGCTGCAACTACTAGGGAATATTCGCCAGTTAGTTGCCTTGCTTCTTCATCATTAATTGTAATAACATCTATCTTAGCAATGACCTGTAATAATTCTTCAAGAGCGTTGTTCATCCAAAAATTCATAGTGTCAAGAATGATGAGTTTTGGTTTTATTACCATTTGGTCAATTACACTTTGCTGTACTGACGGATGAAGGTTTCCTAACATTATAACTTGGGCATCCTTATATTCCTCAGGAACCTTTGGATTAAAATCTGCTAATACATTGAGTTCTGTTACTAAAGTATCACGGGTATTCATGTCATTATTGTACCGGCCGCTCCAGAAAAAAGTTTTTCCGTCTTCAACTATTTCTATGCCCGACACATCAAGACCTCTTTCTTGTAACATAGAGATATATTCATTTGGAAAATCGCCCCCCACCACCGATACAATAGCTCCTTCTATGTTAAATTGAGAAGCGGCCAAACCTATGTAGGTAGCAGCACCACCAAGAATTTTATCTGTTTTTCCAAAAGGTGTTTCAATGGCATCAAAAGCTACAGTACCTACAATAACAAGCTTACTCATGAAGGAGTTTTAATTGAAAGGGCAAATATAATGTTTTTTGTATACCCTAACCTCTCTTATTAGCAGGAAAAATAGAGAGTTTATTTTCTTCCGAAATCTGCAGGAATTTCACCCCAAGCCTTTGTTTCCCATTTTAGTATTTTTGTTTTGTAATGGGTTTTTTTAAGCCAGTTTTCGGCGCGTGTAATTAGCTCAAAAAGTATTTTGTTTTTCGAATTGTGTATTAATTTGGTATTGCATTTTTTCCTTTTAACCCACCCCATTGCAATTTTAGAATCACTATAGAGGTCACGTCTACTTTTTTTCTGATTTAAATATGCGAGTCCATGTACAAGAGCAAGAAATTCTCCAACATTATTTGTGCCTTTTAAAAACGGGCCTTGATGAAATAGTTGTTTATGGGTTTGTGTATCGACACCCCTATATTCCATTTTCCCTGGATTACCACTTGAAGCTGCATCTACCGAGATCGAATATAAATTAGGTTCTCCAATTTTTATCAATTCTTTTTTTGTAAACTTTTTCTTTTTGGTGTTTATTCCTTTATAATCTGCATATTCTTTATTATAAGCTTTCCTGGCCTCTACAATAGAGAAAAAGGATTTATATTGAGCTCCTTTTACACCATTTATGGCTGCCTTGCAATCTTCCCAAGTTGGAAATATTCCCGTTAGGCGTCCGTACCATACCACGTAGAATTTTTGCTTTTTTGCCATTTAATATAATTAATTTTCACTTATGAAAGAGCTTGTCTAAATTATAAATTTTATCTGAAAAATTCTCCTCAATTCATCATAGAAAGTGGGGTGTCTGAAAACAAAACTCTTTCAATTATCTTTGGGAAATATTTATATTCTAATTTATGAACTTTATTAGCAACTGTTTCGGGGGTATCCCCCTCTGTTAAAAATACACTTTTCTGAAAAATTATCGCACCCTCATCATAATTTTCATTCACATAGTGTATAGTAATACCGGTTTCGGCCTCATTATTCGCCAATACCGATTCGTGAACAAAACTTCCATACATACCTTTTCCGCCATATTTTGGCAATAGAGCAGGGTGAATATTTATTACTTTGTTAGGATATACTTGTAGGATATTTTCTGGGAATTTCAATAAAAATCCTGCAAGAACAATAAGATCTGGCATTTCTTTTTTTAATACATCAAGAACTTTATTACTGGTACAAAGATCTGCCTTTGTAAAGCTTAAAAAAGGGATATTCAGCGTGTTAGCACGCTCTAAAACTTTAGCATCTTCTTTGTTTGAAAGTACAAGAACAACCTTTGCAATTTTATTTTGTTGAAAATACTCTATAATATTTTGAGTATTAGTTCCACTACCTGAAGCAAAAATAATTATACGCTTCATATTAAGAATACATTAAATGGTTTATAAGTTATATATAAATTAATTCACAAAAGTAAGGTAAAAGAGGATTTACTTTCTCCAAAAAGATTAATTTAGATTCACATTTTATAATTAATAGGGTATTTTAAATTAAAATATTTTATTTTTGCCAATTATAATTAAACTAAAAAAATAAGAATTATGTCAGACATTGCATCAAGAGTAAAAGCGATTATCGTAGACAAATTAGGTGTAGACGAAAACGAAGTTGTAACCGAAGCTAGTTTCACTAACGACTTAGGGGCCGACTCATTAGATACGGTTGAACTTATAATGGAATTTGAAAAAGAATTTGATATTCAAATTCCTGATGATCAAGCTGAAAACATTGCCACAGTAGGTCAAGCAATATCATACATTGAAGCAGCAAAATAAAACTACTTCTTAATGGAACTTAAGCGAGTTGTAGTTACAGGATTAGGCGCACTTACCCCTATTGGAAATAATACTGAAGATTATTGGAACCATTTAGTTGATGGTAAAAGTGGATGTGCTCTTATTACCTATTTTGATACTGAAAAGTTTAAAACAAAATTCGCTTGTGAAATCAAAAATTTCGACCCCCTAGATCATTTTAATAGGAAAGAAGCTCGCAAACTTGACCGCTTTGCACAATACGCACTTGTTTCTTCTCAAGAAGCAATAGAAGATGCCAACATTAATCTCGATGAAGTTGATAAATTTAGAGTTGGTGTAATTTGGGGTGCAGGCATCGGGGGATTAGAGACTTTTCAAAATGAGGTGATAAATTTTACAGAAGGGGACGGAACACCGCGTTTCAATCCCTTCTTTATTCCCAAAATGATAGCCGATATTGCTCCGGCAAATATATCTATTAAATACGGCTTTATGGGTCCCAATTATACAACAGTATCAGCATGTGCTTCAGCTGCCAATGCAATGATCGATGCATTGAATTACATTAGATTAGGGTACTGTGATATTATAGTCACAGGAGGAAGTGAAGCTGCTGTTACCATGGCGGGTATCGGAGGGTTTAATGCTATGCATGCTTTATCTACTCGAAACGAAAGTTACGAAACAGCCTCAAGACCATTTGATGCTACTCGTGATGGTTTTGTTCTTGGGGAAGGTGCGGGAGCACTTATTCTAGAAGAATATGAACATGCCTTAAAACGAGGAGCAAAATTTTATGCGGAGGTTGTGGGTGGAGGTATGTCAAGTGATGCTTATCATATGACAGCTCCACATCCAGATGGTATAGGTGTTGAGAAAGTAATGCTTAATTGTTTACAGGATGCTGGAATAAGTCCAGATCAAGTAGATGCTATCAATACACATGGAACAGCAACCCCATTAGGAGATGTAGCTGAACTAAAGGCTATAACTAAGGTTTTTGGAGAACATTCCAAAAATATAAACATCAATTCTACTAAATCTATGACGGGTCATTTACTTGGAGCCGCAGGAGCTATTGAGGCAATTGCTTCAATTTTAGCTATGCAAAATAGTATAGTTCCCCCTACTATTAATCATAAAACCGTTGATGAAAATATAGATATTTCATTAAACCTTACTTTAAACAAAGCTCAAAAACGTGATTTAAATATTGTTATGAGCAACACTTTTGGTTTTGGCGGACATAATGCTTGTGTTCTATTTAAAAAAATGGAAGTATAATCATATAAATGAACTCTTTAAAAAACATATTTAATCCCCATATTAAAGATGATGGGGATTTTTTTTATCCCATAAAAAAAATACTGGGCTTTAGTCCTAAGAATATCTTATTATTCGAAGAAGCTTTCACCCACCGTTCTATGAATGAAATAAATAGCGACGAGCATCCTTTAAATTACGAACGAATGGAATTTTTAGGTGATGCTATTCTTGGAACAGTAATAGCTTCTCATTTATATAAAAAAGTCCCCGGTGGAAATGAAGGTTATTTAACAAAAATGCGTTCTAAAGTTGTAAGTCGTGAACACCTTAATGAGCTTGGAAGAGATTTAAATTTAATAAAACTTGTTAGAACTACAATATCACCTGAACAATTTGGAGAGAATATTCATGGTAATGTGTTTGAGGCACTAATAGGAGCAATCTATTTGGATAGAGGATTTAAATATTGTGAAAAATTTATTTATTATAGGGTTATTAAACCCTATGTTGATATTCAAAAACTAGAAGGGAAAATTATTAGTTATAAGAGCTTATTTATCGAATGGTGTCAAAAAAACAAAAAAAAATTTAAATTCAATGTGTACGAAGATACTGGAAAAGACACCTTAAAGCATTTTGCTGTGAGATTGCAGCTTGATGATGAAACTGTGGCCAAAGCAAGAGCAACTTCAAAAAAGAAAGCCGAAGAACGCGCTGCAAAAAGGGCGTATTATAAACTTCAAAGAAGAATAGATAGCGAAATGGCATAATCTGTTTTAATATTTCTACCAGATACATTACTTTTATAAATAAATAAGCTATGGCACATCACAAATTACTTTTGAATGATGATACTAATGAAGACTTTTCTTTAATAGCTATTCATTGTAGTGATGAAGCTTATAAAATGGCATTTATGATCAATATGCATATTTCCTTACAATTAAAAAGAAAATCCCGGGATTTAGATTTTTCAAACCAAGGGCTAGAAGTAACATTTCCTATTTTTGAATTTGAAAATAATTATAGTTATACATTATATAATCTAGTTGCTAATAAATGCAAGTCCTTATCCGCTAAGTTTCATAGTTCTGGAAGCTTGTTTGATGAAGTAACTTCTGAAAAAATGGTAACTACATATTTAATTCCTGAATATAAAATATTAGATTTTTTTCTAAAAATCCATTCAGATTATAAAAAAATTCCCATACGTAAACTCGTTTCATCTATAAATGAAATAGAACAGGTAATTTCAGCTTATAGCTTGGAATCTAAACAAATAAAGTCTAAAAACAATTTAATTTTTGACTAATGCCAAATCAAAAGAAAACTAAAATAGTTGCCACTTTAGGACCTGCATCCTCAAATAAAGAAACCTTGAAGAATATGATTCTTGAAGGAACAGATGTTTTTAGAATAAATTTTTCACATGCCGATTACAAGAGTGTAAAAAACACCATATCGATTATACGTGAGTTGGGTAATGAATTGGGGATTTCGACAGCCCTTTTAGCCGATTTACAAGGCCCAAAACTTCGTATAGGAGAAATGGAAGATGAAATTACACTCGAACAAGGAGATACATTTTATTTCTGTACAGGGGAAGAGTTTGAAGGGAATCGCGAAAAAGTTTATATGAATTATGATAATTTCCCTAAAGACGTAAAAGCCGGTGAACAAGTTTTAGTTAATGATGGAAAACTAATATTTGAAGTTATAGAATCTGATGGCGTTTCGAAAGTAGAAACTAAAGTAATACAAGGTGGAATTCTCCAATCGAGAAAAGGGGTAAACCTACCCAACACGAAAATATCCCTTCCGGCATTAACCTCAAAAGATAAAGAAGACGCAATTTTCGCCATCGAACAAGAAGTAGATTGGATTGCTTTGTCCTTTGTTAGAACTGCAGAAGATTTAAAGGAATTACAAGAAATCATAGAAACTCACAGTGCTTACAAAATACCTATTATCGCTAAAATTGAAAAGCCTGAAGCTGTGGAAAACATAGATAAAATAATAGCCTATTGTGACGGATTAATGGTTGCACGTGGAGATCTAGGGGTTGAATTACCGGCAGAGGAAGTGCCTCTTATTCAAAAGGAACTTGTACTTAAAGCAAAAAGAGCTAGAATTCCGGCTATCATAGCGACTCAAATGTTGGAGACTATGATTTCCTCACTTACACCTACACGAGCCGAAGTAAATGATGTTGCTAACTCTGTAATGGATGGAGCTGATGCAGTAATGCTCTCAAGTGAAACTTCGATTGGAGAATATCCTGTTGAGGTAATTAAAACCATGTCTAAGATATTGAAGAAAGTAGAAAATTCACCATTAATTTCAGTACCCCAGGAACCCCCTAATATAAGAACCAATCGTTATATCACAAAATCAATTTGTTATCATGCCGCACATATGGCAAACGAGATAAAAGCTAAAGCAATATGTACACTTACCAATAGTGGATATACAGGTTTCCAGATTTCTGCATGGAGACCTTCAGCTCATATCTTGGTATTTACTTCAAATAAACATATTCTTTCCAGATTAAATCTATTATGGGGTGTAAGAGCTTTTTATTATGACCGGTTTGTAAGTACAGACGAGACTATAAAGGATATAAACAAAATTGCCATTAGCAGTGGATATGTGACAAAAGGAGATTTTTTAATTAATCTTGTAGCTATGCCTGTTGCAGATAAAGGAATGGTAAATACACTTAGAATTACACAAATTTAAAAAACTCATTATTTGCTTTGATTTTGCAACCATTCTTTCCTTAAATCCAAAGATATTTTACCGGTACCATCATGTTTCCAACCCGGGGGTTTTACCAGATATTTTAATCTGCTTGAAAACGATTTTTTCCCTGTAAAAGCATCTTTAAACATAGCAACCCATTCATGAATTGCAATAATAAAAGGATTAAAAGTCTTAATGTTTCTTGTTAATCCATAGGTTACTTTTTCTTCTTTAAGTTCGGGCTGAAAAGAGCCAAATAATTTATCCCAGATAATTAAAATTCCCGCATAATTCCTATCTAGATATATAGGATTATTTCCATGATGAACGCGATGATGTGAAGGTGTATTCATAACTGCTTCAAACCATTTGTATAGTTTATCGATGGCTTCAGTATGAATCCAAAATTGATATAATAAACTTATGGCCATTTGTAGTATTATCATTTCAGGATGAAAGCCTAATAAGGGGAGCCATAACCAAAAGATAAAAGAGTAAAATCCTCCAGACCAAGTTTGACGTAATGCAGTACTTAAATTATAATGTTGAGACGAATGATGTATTACATGCGACACCCAAAACAATCTGTTTCTATGTGAAATTCTATGAAACCAATAATAGGAAAAATCATCAGCAAAAAAGAGTAACACAAAACTCCACCAGGTTACCGGAATGGTAAAAACCCTCAACTGATCATAGACAAAATAAAGTGCAGCAAACACAACTATTTTGCTAAAAAAACCTATAAGTACATTGCCAATGCCCATGCTAATTGATGCAAAAGCATCTTTGGCTTTGTATGTTTTTATGTTTTGCTTTGTAGTTACATATAACTCTAATAACATTGCAAGCACAAAAAATGGGATGGCAAAAAGTATGATATTTGGGAATTCAGGCATTTGATCTTTAGGAATTATTTCAGTGTCCAAATTACAAAATAAAAAACCGATGCATTTTTTTAAACACACCAGTTTCTTTAAAGCAATCTCGGGTATTCGGCTATTCTACTATTTCGGTCTTTGAAATTTTCATAGCTTCGCCCTCCTTAGTAATAGATACATTACTAGTAAATCCTTTTGTTGTTTTATAAATATATTCAATTTTTGAAAGCACATTATCTTTTCGGGTAATATGTAATTCGCTTACCCAAACATCTCTTTTTGGTTTACTATCCTTAATAATTTGAGAATCTTTACCTTTTTGGGAAGGAAAATAAAATTCAGATGGGAATTCAAAAAGTTGTTGAGCAATATAAAATGCCTCATGCCATTGGTTTGTTGGGAGTATTAGTATTTCCGTATTTGTTGGCTTACTTGCTATACCTCCATTTGTTTCAGTAAAGACTACTTCTGGAAATAATAATTGCAAATCTTCAGCATATCCCTTTGCTGTAATATCTGATTCAGGTGGAAAAAACTTTGAAAGATAACCGTTAAAAGCAAATCCTTTTTTGTGGTTGAATTCAATATGGTTCATGCCTCCTTTTATTCCTCCTACGGTCATAGTAGGATTTTTTTCTACTGAAATAACTTTTACCTTGGTCCCATAAGGCATAATGGCAAGTTTTTCGCTTTGTAAATTAGAATATTCACGTAAAGTTAGTCCTGAATAAGCAGTAACATATAAAAATATATCTGATGTGGTTTCTATAGTTTCCACTTCAGCCAAGGCAATGTCGTTTATTGGATCAATTGCTGATATTGAGTTGGTTTCTTCAGCATTTTTACAAGAAATAAGAACAATAGCACTTAATAGTGGTAGACTTAAAATTTTTACTGTATTCATAATGTGAGTTGTTAGGGTTACTAAAAAAGATCAGGTAATTTTCTCACATAGAATTTAAACAGTTTATTCAGAAATCAAATTTTAATTGAACGGTAACCTCTTTTTCTTTAGGAGGCTTCCCTTTTTCATTGTTAAGGTTCGATAAGGAGATTCCCAACAACCGTACCGAGTTTTTCATTCTTGACTGAAATAACAAATCTTTAACAGTTTCAAGGATTACTTCTTTTTTTGAAATATAATAAGGTAATGTCTTGCTCCTTGTTTGTAACGTAAAATCACTGTATTTAATTTTAAGTGTGATTGTTTTTCCTGCAACTTTACTTTTTTTAAGACGCCGTTCTACTTCTTTGGCAATATCGTTCAAGCGTTCCATCATAAACACTTCCGAAGATATATTTTCACTAAATGTGCGTTCAGCAGCTAGCGATTTCCTTGTATGAGAAGGTTTTACCATGCTGTTATGATTGCCCCGAACTACTTGATAGTAATAACTTCCACTTTTTCCGAACTGTTGACTTAAATATTCTTTAGATCTCTCTTTAAGATTTTTGCCGGTATATATTCCTAAACGATACATCTTTGTTTTAGTGACTTTGCCCACACCGTAGAATTTTTTAACATCCAATTTTTCAAGAAACTCAATGACTTCTTCTGGAGGGACTGTTTTTTGTCCATTTGGCTTATTTACGTCACAGGCAACTTTGGCAATAAATTTATTGACAGAAATTCCAGCCGAAGCATTTAATCCTGTTCTTTCTTTTATTTTTTTTCGAATTTCTTCCGCAATAAGAGTAGCACTGGGATTTCCTTTTTTGTTATTGGTTACATCCAGATAAGCTTCATCAAGAGAAAGGGGTTCTACTAAATCTGTATATTCAAAAAATATTTTTCTTATTATATCCGAAACCTCTTTATAACGATCAAAATGTGCTTTCACAAAAATAAGATCAGGACAATTCTGCTTTGCAATTACACTACTCATGGCACTTCGAACTCCAAACTCCCGAGCCTCATAACTAGCTGCACTTACTACGCCTCGTTTAGAACTTCCACCTACAGCAATTGGTTTTCCACGTAATTCGGGGTTATCCAATTGCTCTACCGATGCATAAAAAGCATCCATATCTACATGAATAATCTTTCGAATGGGAAGTCCTTCCTTCATCCCATAAATTTATAATATCTTAGTGACAATTAAACTAGATATGAACTTAAATCAAGTTACAGTTCCTTCAATTGATGTAGAAAGGTCTGTTGTGTTTTATAAAAAACTAGGCCTGCAATTGATCGTTAAAACACATTCTCATTATGCCCGTTTTGAATGCCCTAATGGTGAAGCTACGATTTCAATCCATCAAGTTGAAACACTTCCAGAAGGCGAAGGGGTAATTATATATTTTGAAATTGAGAACCTAGATAATAAGGTCAAAGAATTAATAGAGAAAGGTATTGTTTTTGATAAAAAGCCCGAAAACAAATCCTGGTTGTGGAGGGAGGCTCATTTAAGAGATCCTTATAGAAATCGAATTATTTTATTTTACGCCGGACGCAACAGGAAAAATCCACCCTGGCGAATAAATCCCTCAGAATAAAATACAATATGTTAGAAATTGAACGAAAATATTTAGTGTTATCGGAATCATTTAAAAATCAAGCTTTTAAAAAAACACATATTGTTCAAGGATTTTTAAGCACTCATCCAGAAAGGACAGTACGAGTAAGGATAAAAGGTGAAAAAGGATTTTTAACAGTAAAAGGTATTTCGAATGAAACCGGCACAACTCGACTGGAATGGGAAACAAAAATTTCGGTTTCTGAAGCTGAAATTTTGCTAACACTATGCGAACCCAACCATATAGAGAAAATACGTTACGAAGTAAGGGTAGAGAATCACATTTTTGAAGTAGATGAATTTCTGGGAGAAAATGAAGGATTGACCCTTGCTGAAATTGAACTGACCTCAGAAAATGAAATCTTTATAAAACCCGAATGGTTAGGAAAGGAAGTTACAGGGGATGTTAGATATTACAATTCGCAACTAAGTAAAATCCCATATAAGAACTGGAAATTGTAAATTTAATTAAAGCGAAATATTAAAATCTCATTTTGATTATTCGATTTAGGTTCATACAAATTGGGATTTACAAAATTTACCAAAAACAAGCAATTTTGATTAAAAATAGGTTGTTTTATGCGATTTTTTATCAAAAATCATCAAAAAAGCCGATTTTAAGAGATTTTTGAATAAATGATTAATAGCTGGAATACCCCTCTTTTTGGTAATTATTACCATAATATCGGATAGAAATTTGTGAAGAGTTATGGGATGGTAACTTAAATTGTGATAAATAAAAAAAACCACAACCTCAATCTTCAAACAATTATTTAGAGCCAAAAGAATATTCTCTTTCTACTTTACAAATTCGAACTTTATACCAACGATACCATTGTTCTTTTCCTAATTTTTGAGCGATAAGATGTTCAAGATTAGCTTTCCAATTTTTTATAGCATCAAGGCTATCCCAATAGCTTATGGTAATTCCTATTTCGTTTTGTACGGTTTCTATACTAAGATATCCTGGTTGTTGTTTAGCGAGTGTTTCCATGGATTCTGCCATCTGGTCATAGCCTTCTGTTTGGTTTGTTTTTAGTGAAGTAAATATTACTGCATAATAGGGTTTATTCATTATTGTTCATTCTTATTTATATAATAAAATACTAAAGTTTACGGCTTCCTGTCAACTTCTTTATAGATTCCAATGATCAATTTTCCTTCAGCATTCATATAAGCGCGGTACATCCCAGCAGTGTTAAACTCCATAGTTATATTTCCCTCTTTATCGATAGCAATAATACCACCATCTCCTCCAAGTGCTGGCACTTTTATTTGTATTACTTCCCGAGCGGCTTCTTTAAGAGAAACTCCTTTATATTCCATCATAGCCGAAATATCATAAGCCACCATAGCACGTATAAAATATTCTCCCCACCCAGTAGAAGAAACAGCACAAGTAGCATTATTTGCATAGGTTCCTGCGCCTATAATAGGGGAGTCGCCAATACGATTCCATCGTTTGTTTGTCATCCCCCCTGTTGAGGTTCCTGCAGCAAGGTTTCCGTTCTTATCCAACGCTACACAACCCACAGTTCCAAATTTGTAGTCTTTAAAATATACATCTTTAAAAGAAACTTTATTTTCTTTATCCAGCTTTGTTTTGTTTTTTTCTTTAATGCGTTGTAGTGATTTATATCGTTTTTCGGTATAGAAATAAGAAGGATCTACCCACTCAAAACCTTGTTCTTTTGCAAAATTTTCAGCTCCTTTTCCCGATAATAATACGTGCGGAGAATCATTCATTACAGAAAGAGCAAGGTTAATAGGATTTTTAATTCGGGTTACTCCTGCCACAGCACCTGCATTAAGTGTGGCGCCATCCATAATTGAGGCATCCAGTTCGTTGGTTTCTTCGTGGGTAAAGACAGCCCCTTTTCCCGAATTGAATAGTGGAGAATCTTCCATTATATTAATAGTTGCTGTAACCGCTTCGAGAGCAGTACCTCCTTTTTTTAATATAGTATGGCCTGTGGTAATAGCTTCTTTTAATTTAGTTTTATAGGCATATTCGAGTGAATCACTCATGTTTTTTTTGAGAATAGTGCCTGCTCCCCCATGAATAACAATACCAAAATTCTCATTTATATTTTTTATTTCAACAGTACCATTTGATGTATCTGTATCTGGTTTCTTACTATTTTCACAGCTAAAAAGTACTAAAAAGCCGATTAAAAGCGTTAAAATTTGTTTCATCTTCACATATTTTTATAAAAAGCTAATATAAACTAAAAACCCTTGTTTTCCGAAGCTTCACAAAGGTATAATTGTAGGAAATAAGCTCAAATATTTGTATAAACATCGATTAAATAAGTATAAAAAACGATAAAAAGCATTTATTACGTTTTTTTTTATATCTTTGAACCAACATCATGCCCCAAATTTGATGTCCCCGGTATTATGAAAATTATTAAAATTAGCCTACTTGCTGTGGTTTTAATGTTCCTGATAACATCTTGTTCAAAAGATGAAAGCGGAGCTATAAATGAAGAGGCAAACTTTTCAATAGATCTTAACTTAGCTCTTGAAACAGATTGGGTAATGGCAGACGAAATCCTGGTATTAGTTAATGAACACAGAGCTTCTATTGGTCTTTCAGAATTAAAAAGAGATCAGCAATATGCATCAGCTTATTCCGTTGAACACACAAAATATATGATTGAATTAAATCAAATTAATCATGATAATTTTTATCAACGTTCTGAGGCACTTAAAAACAGAGGCGCAATACATGTTGGTGAAAATGTAGCTTATGGGTATACTACTGCAGAGGATGTTGTTTATGCGTGGTTAAATAGTCCAGGGCATAGAAGAACAATAGAAGGGTCTTATACTCACTCCGGTTTTGGAGTACTCAAAAATGCTGAAGGAAGATATTTTTTCACACAAATTTTCTATAGATAATAAAATTACTTTCCCATTTCAAGCTTTTGCTGTATTTTTACGTAAACTCATAAAAATACGTTTATGGCTATTTTAAAACCATTTAACCTTAACAAGTGGATCGAAGAAAACCGTGACTTGTTAAAACCTCCAGTTGCAAATAAGAATCTTTATGTAGATTCTGGTGATTATATTGTTATGATAGTGGCGGGACCTAATGCCCGTAAGGACTATCATTACAATGAAACTGAGGAATTATTTTACCAATTAGAGGGGAATATTCAAGTGATTATCCAAGAAGAAGGAGAGCGTAAAGTAATGGAATTAGGTCCAGGGGATATGTATTTACATCCCCCAAAAGTACCACATTCCCCTAATCGCAGCGAGGGTTCAATAGGATTGGTAATTGAAAGGGTAAGAGCAGGAAAAGGGTATAAAGATGGACTTTTATGGTTTTGTGATAATTGCAATCATAAATTACATGAAGTGTATTTTGAGCTACACGATGTAGAAAAAGATTTCCAACCCCATTTCAAAGATTTTTACAATTCCACCGAATATCGAACCTGTGATAACTGTGGGACTATTATGGAATCTGACCCTCGTTTTATAGGAGATTAATTTACACCTTTTCTGAAACTGAAAAATCTACATTTTAGATATTTCTTTTAAATTCTTATAGGGATTGTCTACCTTTGTACCTTGATTTTTTAAGAATAAAAACACGATATAGATATGTCAACTATTGCAAAAGCATTTGGTATTGAAGGTGCTTTAAAACAATTGGGAATTAAAGAAGTTAACAAGGGCACTTCAACTGGGAACATGTGGTTTTCGGGAGGTGACACCATTTCTTCTTTTTCTCCTGTAGATGGAAAACTTATTGGAAAAGTCACTACTACAACTAAGGAAGAATTCGATAAAGTAATAGAAACGGCTCAATCCGCTTTTAAAAGTTGGAGAGTTATGCCAGCACCACAACGGGGTGAAATTGTACGTCAATTTGGTGATAAATTAAGGGAACTTAAAAAACCTTTGGGAGAATTGGTATCCTACGAAATGGGAAAATCTCTCCAGGAGGGATTGGGCGAGGTTCAGGAAATGATAGATATCTGTGATTTTGCAGTCGGATTATCACGTCAGTTACATGGATTGACCATGCACTCCGAACGTCCGGGGCATAGAATGTATGAACAATATCACCCACTGGGTATTGTGGGAATAATTTCTGCATTTAATTTCCCAGTAGCTGTTTGGGCATGGAACACAACATTAGCTTGGATTTGTGGAGACGTTTGTGTGTGGAAACCTTCTGAAAAAGCACCACTTTGTGGGATAGCATGCCAAAATATTATCGCTGAAGTATTAAAAGCTAACAATTTGCCTGAAGGTATTTCTAATATTGTAAACGGAGATTATAAAATAGGGGAATATATGACTACAGATAATCGTATTCCATTAATTTCTGCAACAGGTTCGACTCGTATGGGTAAAATAGTTGCTAAAAACGTTGCAGGGCGTTTAGGAAAATCCTTATTAGAATTAGGTGGAAATAATGCTATTATCGTTACACCTGATGCCGATATAAAAATGACCGTGGTAGGTGCTGTTTTTGGCGCTGTAGGCACTGCGGGACAGCGATGTACGTCAACTCGGCGATTGATTATTCACGAAAGTATGTACGATAAAGTGAAAAACGCAGTTGTTGATGCATATAAACAATTACGTATAGGAAATCCTTTGGATGAAAATAATCATGTGGGACCCTTAATCGATAAAGATGCAGTAGAAATGTATAAGGCAGCATTAGAAAAAGTAGTTACTGAGGGAGGAAACCTCGTTGTTGAAGGGGGCGTATTAGAAGGTGAAGGATATGAAAGTGGTTGTTATGTAAAACCCGCAATAGCTGAAGCCAAAAATAGTTTTGAAATTGTACAGCACGAAACTTTCGCACCTATATTATACCTTCTTAAGTATAGTGGTGAGGTCGGGAATGCTTTAGAAATCCAAAATGGAGTGGCACAGGGATTGTCTTCTGCAATTATGACCAATAATTTAAGGGAAGCAGAACATTTCTTATCTGTTGCCGGAAGTGATTGTGGAATAGCCAACGTAAATATTGGAACTTCTGGGGCTGAAATTGGAGGTGCTTTCGGTGGTGAAAAGGAAACCGGTGGCGGACGTGAAAGTGGAAGTGACGCATGGAAGGTATATATGCGCAGACAAACCAACACTATTAATTACACAACTGAGTTACCTTTAGCTCAAGGAATAAAATTTGATTTGTAAACGAATAAATTTTTATTTAAACACCGAAAATTGTTCTCAAAATATTTTTGAGAACGGTTTTTAATATGTTTCCTGTTTATTAAATAACTCAATTAATTCCGTCCAATTTCATTTGGATATAATTCCCAAACCGGTTCACTTTGCCAGACTTCTTTAGTATCAACATCTATAATAGACAAAGGACCTCTAAAGGCAGCTCCTGTATCCACGTTCCAAACATTGGCAAAATTTACAGGTTTTGTTTTGCCTATTTTTGTAACAGAAGTGTGCCCCAGGTATATTTCCTTAAAAAGTTTAAGTCGCTTAGGATACCTATTATCGTCAATAAAGAGGTTAGTATCCATAGCACATACCATTTCCCAGAGAGACCTGTCCCAGTAAGTAGTATGACTATAATATTCGAATTGAGGGCCTTTTTCATTAGTAAAACCGGCATGACAATACAATCGGTTTTGAGAGTCTATATGGTAATTAATAAGTTCTTCAAAAAAACGAATATGTTTTTCTAGTTCTGTTTCAGAAAGTGACGCATAACTTGTTATACTTGATTCTCCTCCCTGTTGTATCCAAAGAGACTTTGCATCATCATTTTTTAGGAAATCATATAACAAATCGTCGTGATTTCCCCTTAAAAACACACAGGAATATTTTTCTGAAAAATCTAATAAAAAAGATACCGTTTCGGCAGCTTCACTCCATCCATCTACATAATCACCTAAATAAATAAATTGATCGGATGTTGAAAGATCAATTTTCTGTAATACTTGTTTCAACCCTTTTAATCCACCGTGGATATCTCCTATGACTAGTGTTCTCATTATTGAAGTATTAATATAATAATGGATATTGCTATTATTATAAAAAATATAAAAAAGAAAATTTTCCAGAAAGAATAAGGACGTTTTCCGGAAAGAGCTCCAGTTTGTCCATTCACAAAAAAATTATATCGTTTGCCCTTAAAAATATATGCACTAATATAAACAGGAAGTAATATATGTTTGAAGGTTTCATCAATGAGTTTCATATCAATAGAAGATACTCTTTGGGTATCACCACCAATATCTCGTCGAACCCATCGATCTGCAATTTTTTGAGCTTCTTTTTCTGACTCTAAATGTCCATCATTTAATGAAATTGTATATTTTTCAGTAATAAAACCGGCAAGGAAACTACTGTCAAAAGGCTTAAGTGATTTTAAATCCCATTTGGCAATTTTTTTAGGAATGATTCCCGAGTGTTGCTTGGATGCTTTGGTCAAAGTGTCATCAATAAAGCCACTTATAGTACCGGAAGCAGGAGTCCAGCTTGTCCTTCTTTCTGTGACTGTTCTTCTATTTTTACCACTTCCTACTGTTCTGGTGACATAATAATAGGTGCCTCGTTGTCCTGTATATGTGGCAAATAAATTAGCATCAAAAGTCCAGTAAGGCGAATAAAGCCCTTTTGTGTTTTGAGGGTCAAGAGAGGCTTTTTTTAATTTATTGGGAGCAAACCATAATTTTTTCACCCAATTTTTAAAAATTTGAAATGCCTTTTTTTGATCTATTTGAAAAGGCAAAATGGCTCCGGGAATAATCCAATCATCTTTAAAGGTATCTTCAACAATAAGGGGCATACTACAGTAAATGCAGTGTAATGATTTGTAATGTTCTCCTATATGTTGGTTAGCGCCACAATTTTTACAGTGAATCATAGTAATCTCTTCACTGTGCGATTGCCCCCCCATCTCACTCAAATAGCTTTTGAGTTCTAATTCTTCAAATCCATTTTCTGAAGGTGTTATGGTTTCTGCATGACCACAATACCTACACTTTAATTCAACGGTACCCGGGGCATAAAAAAGCTCAGCACCACAGTTAACGCAGGATTTTTTGAGTTCGGACCTTTTGGGTGAAATTTCTTCCATGGTTCTTGTCTCCTTATAGACAGAAAACATTTAATTAGATTAAAATGTTCTTAACTATTATTTTTCTGGAAGAGGTGGTGGAGTGTTACCTCCTAAAAATGCTTTAAGTTCTTCCACATCTTTTAAAGAAGTCCAACTTGCCATTCCTTGTTTCCAAATCAAGGTTTCTTTATTAATAGTTCTATTGGCGAAAAAAGCTTTTAGTTGTTCAATAGTTACGGGTCCTGATTGTTGTCCGTTAGCGGCATAGAAATACTGTATTACTACAGGCATCTGAGGAGGAATCATTCCGGCTTGTTGTTGCAAAGGTGTTTGTTGTTGGCCTCCCATTTGTGGACCCATCAAGGCTCCCATTTGTTGGGCAAGCACAAAACCCATTCCCATTCCCATTCCTGCACCAGCGGTACCTCCCTCATTAGCAGCAGCAGCTTCAATTGCTTTTGCAGTTTTAAATCGGGTAAGCTTGTCGAGATCCAATTTATCAATACGGCTATATTCAAAGATTTCCTTTTTAAGATCTTCGGGCATAGAAACATTTTCAATAAAGAATTTCTCTAATGAAATACCTATGCTATTAAATTCGGGTTGCATCACTTCCTTACAGGTTTCTGAAAGTTCTGTGGTATTAGCAGCGTATAATTCGATAGGTAAATTTGCCTCCCCTATCGTATCAGTAAAGCGTGTAGTTATAAGACTTTTAAGGTGTTCATTGATTTCAAAATTTGTGAAATTATTATCCGTACCCACTATATCTACAATAAATTTACCAGCATCGTTAATTCTATAAGCATAGGTGCCAAAGGCACGAATTTCTACCAATCCAAAACGTTCATCGTTTAGCGTAATAGGGTTTTTGGTGCCCCATTTTTCATCGGTAAAAAGATGAGTATTTACAAAATATACTTCAGCTTTAAAAGGACTATTGAAACCATATTTCCATCCTTTTATAGTTGTCAAAATAGGCATGTTTTCAGTATTTAAAGTATAGGTGCCGGGCTCAAAAACATCTGCCAACTTACCTTCATTAATAAATACTGCGGTTTGTCCTTCACGCACAATTAATTTGGCATTGTTTTTTATTTCGTTTTGGTATCGTTCAAAACGATGACAGATCGTATTGTCTGTATAGTCCAGCCACTCAATGATGTCTATAAATTCATGACTAAGTTTTTCCTTTATTTTATCGAAAATCCCCATGTATATCAGTTTTAAAATTTGAGGTATAAAGATATGAAAATACCTTGATAGATATATTAATTGTATTTAACTTTCCTAAGTATGCGTATAGATTCCTTAAAGGATTCATATTCTTCTCCCCCGATATTTTTTAAAAATGGTTTTGCTTCCAACAATTTTGTTTTAGCATCGGTAAAATCATTTAAATAGCATATAAGATAGGTAGCAGGGAGGTTGCGAAGGTCTTTAGTCTCTGAAGTATTTAAAGGAATTCCCTTTTTCAATTTATCTAAAATTGCATTGTTGGCATTATAGATATGATGCAATGTTTTTTTATTGAATCGAGGGGGTTTAAAAATTAATCGGGAATTTATTTTATACGAACCATTTTCCTGAAAAGTAATAATAACCTCTTCCAAAGGGTAATATTTAAACTCATTGTTTAATCCTAAATGTACATACTCGATAATTTTGAAGAAATCCTCAGAAAATGAAATGCTTACATCATCTAATGTAGAATAAAACAAACGAACTTGTTCGTTAATTAATTCTATATCAACTCGGGAATAATAAATGTTTCCCTTTACTTTTTTAGTAATTCCCGCCCAACAAACCACAAATTGTTCTTTAAAAACCTTATAACTGGCATCCAGATCTTTATGACGATTGTAGTTGAAATCAATTACCCCATTTAGAGTATGCTCGATATTATTTTTGGCTTTGTTTTCTATTGCTTTCACTATCGCAGAATTCACATCTTTAATCTCAATATCAAAATCCTTGGGCATTGAGATACTACCATCTCTTAAAAAGATTGAACCACCCCAATACTTCCAAATATTTTTACGGAGTGAAGTAATTTTATCGTTTGGACGTATGGTAACCAAACCCACCACCTTGTCTGACGGTAAATTTGGAAACGCAACATTTTCGTACATTATAAGAGGTGGGTTTGTAAGGTACGCATTGATTAAATTTTGGATTTTACTATCGTCAAAAAAATCTACTCCATTTATCTCGTTAGCTTCATCCTCAACCCCAATCACGATATATGAATTATTTTTTGGGTTGCTGTTGCTTAAAGCACAAATATGTTTTAAAAATTTGGCCTTCCCCTCCTTTCTACTCAAATCGATCTTACGTTTCTTATCATAGAAACTACACTCATCGTTATGAGCTAACAGATTTTTAATAAGAAGACGTTTGTTTATCATTTTTGATTTCGAACTTTATGCCTGTCGAAGATTACATTTTAAAGTATGAATACAGTATATCAATTACTAAGATTAACATTGATAGTGTCATTTTGACAGACTCATTTTCCTAATAATGACCACATAACATAATAAGAGTTTTTTTAATTAAAATAATTGATTAACAAAATAAGAAAATTATGTATTATCGTAGTTTCTTAAAACCTAATAATTTATTTAAATTTTTAACCAATTGTTAACAGGGATTTTAATCATAAATCTTCAATTTGCACAGCTATAATAAATATAGCTTTTTTTTAAAGAATTAAAACAACATGGAACAAACAAATATATCCTTAGATATAAGTGCATTAAATGAAAAAATAGAAAAAGAAAGTGCGTTTATCGATATTCTTTCAATGGAGATGAACAAAGTAATTATAGGCCAAAAACACATGGTTGAAAGATTGCTTATTGGCTTATTGGGAGAAGGGCATATTTTATTGGAAGGTGTTCCTGGCCTTGCCAAAACACTGGCAATAAACACACTTTCAAAAGCGGTACACGGAAAATTTAGCAGGATTCAATTTACACCCGATTTACTTCCGGCCGATGTTATAGGGACCCTTATTTACAATATGAAAGAAAACGATTTCAGTATAAAAAAGGGACCTATATTCGCCAATTTTGTGTTAGCTGACGAAATTAACCGGGCTCCTGCAAAGGTACAATCGGCTTTATTGGAGGCCATGCAAGAAAAGCAGGTTACCATTGGGGATGAAACTTTTATACTTGACAAGCCTTTTTTAGTAATGGCAACTCAAAACCCTATTGAGCAAGAGGGAACCTATCCATTACCTGAAGCACAAATGGATCGTTTTATGCTTAAAACAGTTGTTGAATACCCACAAATGGATGAAGAACAACTCATTATTCGTCAGAATTTAAAAGAAAATTTTGAGCAAATAAGTCCCGTTGTGACTTTAGACCAAATAAAAAAAGCTCAAGCATCAGTACGGGAAGTTTATATGGATGAAAAAATCGAGAAATACATACTCAATATTGTTTTTGCAACACGAACACCAGAGAATTATCACCTCCCAGATTTAAAACCTCTTATAAACTTTGGAGCTTCACCACGGGGAAGTATCAATTTGGCTATTGCTTCAAAATGTTATGCTTTTATAAAAAAACGAGGCTATGTAATTCCTGAAGATGTTAGAGCAATAGTACATGATGTATTACGTCACCGTATAGGTCTTACCTACGAAGCCGAAGCCGAAAATGTTACTTCCGAAGATATTATCAATAAAGTAATAAACGAGATTGAAGTACCGTAACCAGTTATACCGGAAAAGAAATATATCAAAAAACAAATCACAAACCAATCTTAAGGTTTAATTAAAAGAATTGATTTTTGAATATTATTTGTGATTTTATTTTAAAAAATGGATACCAAAGAACTTCTTAAAAAAGTGCGTAAAATCGAAATTAAAACGCGTCGTTTAAGCGATCATATGTTCGGAGGCGAGTATCACAGCACATTTAAGGGTCGCGGAATGACCTTTAGTGAAGTACGCCAATATCAGTTTGGAGATGATGTGCGAAGTATAGACTGGAACGTAACAGCTCGTTATAATGAACCCTATATTAAGGTCTTTGAGGAAGAACGAGAACTTACATTAATGCTTCTGGTCGATATTAGTGGTTCTGAGTTTTTTGGAACAGAAAGTCAATTTAAAAATGAGATTGTAACCGAAATTGCAGCAACACTTGCATTTTCGGCACTTCAAAATAACGATAAAATTGGTTTAATTCTATTTTCGGATGAAATAGAACTTTTCATCCCCCCAAAAAAAGGCAAATCACATGTATTGCTCATTATAAGAGAGCTTCTTGAGTTCACACCCAGCAGTAAAAAAACAGATATTGCAATGGTCTTGAAATATTTTTCGAATGTAATAAAGAAAAAAGCCATTGTTTTTTTGCTTTCTGACTTTATAACCGATTCGTACAGAGATACTTTAAAAATTGTTTCAGGAAAACATGACGTAACCGGAATAAGAGTTTATGATAAACAGGAAGAACAAATTCCTAATCTTGGTGTAGTACAAATGCAGGATCAGGAAACCGGGGAGCAATTTTTTGTAAATACTTCTTCAAAAAAAGTGAGGAATCATTACAAGACGCATTACCTGGGACGAGCTGATTATTTTTTAGAATCATTTAAAAAAAGTGGTGCAGGGACAATTAGCTGTAGAATAGATGAAAGCTATGTAAAAAAATTATTGGGTTATTTTAAAAGAAGAGGGTAAAAGAATTAAGAAATTGGATGGGAAATAACAGACCAAATAAAATTTATAAGAAATTCCAAACAATTGTGAGGAATCTCATTCTGTTTATTGTGTTTCTACAGGTTGCAATCAATTTTGCGCAGGTAACATCCTATGTTGATACCACTCAAATTAAAATAGGAGAAGAAATTCAATATACCATTCAAGTAATGGCAGATACAACAGATTTGGTATTATTTCCTGAAGGGCAATCATTTTCTCCTTTGGAAATGATAGAATCTTATAAAGTAGATACTATTTTTGAGCAGACAAAATACAAGCTCATTAAAAAATACTGGCTTACACAATTCGATTCCGGCTCCTATACCATTCCGAGGCAACGTGTTGTCATTAATAATAAACCTTATGATACCGATTCGGTGCTGGTTGAAGTTGCCGATGTTTTAGTGGATACTACTAAGCAAAAAATGTACAATATTAAACCGGCCTTAGAAGTAAAACGTCCTCCTTTCGATTTTCAAAATGTGTTGTATTGGATTATTCCTCTCCTTATATTATTGGGTATTGGAATGTATATTTTCTTCCGAAGAAAAAAGAAAAAAGAAGAAACTGAACAACAATTACCCCCTTATGAGGAGGCTATTGTAGCATTAAAACTGTTAGACGAATCTCATCTTCTAATTGAAGAGAAGTCTAAAGAATATTACTCTTCTCTTACAGAAATAATAAAACGTTATTTACACCGAGAAGTTGATGATACCGCTCTGGAAAGTACAAGCGAAGAATTAATAGTTCGGTTAAAGCTACACAAGGATGCTGGCCATTTTGAATTCGATTCAGGAACAATAAAAAAGTTAGACAAAATTCTTAAACGTGCCGACTTAATTAAGTTTGCCAAAATGAAGGAACAGACAGGGCAGGCACAAGCAGATAGAGGAGTTATTGGAGAAATATTAGATGAAACCAAAGAAATTATTCCTGAATTGACAAAGGAGGAGCTGCTAAAAAACGAACAATATTTAGAAAAATTGCGAATAAAAAAATTAAAAAAACAACGTATTAAAGTAATTCTTGGAGTTTTTATTGCAATAATTATGTCAGGAATTTTATATGGCAGTATTGAAGGATTCGACAACTTAAAAGACAAAGTTTTAGGTAACTCCAACAGAGATCTTGCAGAGGGGCGTTGGATAAAAAGTGAGTATGGTAATCCATCGGTTATTATTGAAACACCCCAAGTGTTGATACGCACTGAAATGGAAAATTTCAAATCTTCAAACGCTGTAATTAAAGATAAAAACCTTTTTACCTATGGGAATATTAGAGAGCAATTGTTCATTAAAGTTAGTACGACACAATTTAACCAAGAACAAGATTTTGTATTGGAGACCGCTCTAGATGAAGCTTTATCAAAACTAGAAAATGAAGGGGCAAAAAACATGATAGTAAAACGAGAAGAATTTGAAACAGAAAAGGGAATCAAAGGAATTAAAGCTTTTGGCAGGTTTTATATTCAGGTTTCAGACAATAAAGTACTTAAAAACCCCCGGGATTATGAGTTATTGATTTTTGCTCAACAAAACGGGTTACAGGAAGTATTAGTTGTTTATCAAAATGAAGGTCGTTTTTCCGAAGACATAAAAAAACGAATAATTAATTCTATAGAATTAGAAGTAATACAACAAAACTAATGTTTGATAATTTCGAATTTGTAAATCCACAGTTATTCTGGTTGTTAGCATTACTCCCAGCTATTATTCTATGGTATCTATGGAAGAGGAAGCAGCAAACGGCGATCTTGAAAATATCGAGTTTAAAAGGGTTTAAAACCCCTAAAAACTGGTTGGCAAAATTACGCTCAGGATTGTTTGTGTTTCGGTTGTTGGCTTTGACTTTAGTTATTATGGCATTGGCACGACCCCGGACAGTTGATGAATCTACACGAATCAAAACAACAAAAGGAATCGATATTATAATCACTATAGATGTTTCTGCAAGTATGTTGGCTAGAGATTTAAAACCCAATAGGCTGGAAGCATTAAAAGCAGTTGCAGCACGATTTATTAATGCACGCCCAAACGACCGTATAGGCTTGGTAGAATATGCTGGAGAAAGCTATACCAAAACACCTTTAACCAGCGATAAAACTATTGTATTATCTTCCCTTAAGGGTATAAAGTACAACACCATCATCGAAGGGGGTACTGCAATTGGAATGGGACTTGCTACTTCTGTAAACCGACTTAAAGATAGCCGTGCAAAAGGAAAAGTAATAATATTATTAACTGATGGGGTAAACAATTCAGGCTTTATAGATCCTAAAATTGCAAGTGAATTGGCAGTAGAGTTTGGTATAAAAGTGTATACTATTGGTTTAGGAACTAATGGAATGGCTTTATCTCCAATCGGTATAAGAAATGACGGTAGTTTCCAATACGGAAAAGTACAAGTTGAAATCGATGAAGAATTATTAAAAGATATTGCTAAAACTACTGGCGGGAAATATTTCAGAGCTACCAGTAACACTAAGTTAGCAGAGATATATGAAGAAATAAATAAACTGGAAAAAACAGAAATAGAGGAAATCAAGTTTAAAACTTTCGATGAAAAATATAGACCCTTAGTGTTAATTGCCTTTGGGTTATTAATGTTAGAAATTATATTGAGATTTACAGTGTTTAGAAGTTTTGTTTAATGATTAAGAAATATTAATGTATCAATTAGAAAAACCCATATACTTTTATTTGCTTTTCACCATTATTGTGATAGCATTGCTTTTGTTATGGGTATTAATTTGGAAAAAGCAGACTCAAAAGCGTTTTTCAGATGCTAAATCATTTAAAAAATTAAGTCCTAATCGATCATTATTTAAGTTAATTCTAAAAGTTTTTGTGGTATCACTGTCTTTAGCCTGTTTAAGTATTGCACTTGTAAATCCTAAGATAGGGACAAAGATAGAAACAATAAAAAGAGAAGGGGTTGACGTGGTTTTTGCATTGGATGTTTCAAAAAGTATGTTAGCCGAAGACATTGCTCCTAATCGTATGGAAAAATCCAAGCAGTTGGTAACACAGATAATAAATAGTTTATCAGGAGATCGTATTGGTATTATTGGATATGCAGGGAGTGCTTTTCCACAAGTACCCATTACTACAGATTTTTCATCGGCGAAACTATTTTTAAACAGCATGAATACCGATATGGTTTCATCTCAGGGAACTGCTATTAGTGAGGCTATAGAAATGGCACAAACTTATTATAATGATGAGGAACAAGTAAACAGGGTGTTGTTTATAATATCGGATGGGGAAGATCATGAAGGTAATGTTTCAGCCCTAGCCAAGCAAGCATCTAACCAGGGCATTCGTATTTTCACTATTGGCGTAGGTACCGAGCAAGGAGCTCTTATACCTATAAAACGAAACGGAATTTTACAGCATTATAAGCGAGATAAAAATAATGAACAGATAATTACTCGTTTAAATGTAGGGACTTTAAAAGAGATCTCTGAAGTAGCCAATGGAGAATATATAGATGGCACAAATACCGCAGAGGTTGTAGAAACTGTAACGGCTATTTTAAACGGGATGGACAAAAAAGAATTTGAAGCCAAGCAATTCACCGATTTTAATGATCAGTTTCAATGGTTTCTTGCTGGCGCATTATTTTTGTTAGTCTTGGATGTTCTTTTATTGGAAAGAAAAACAGCATGGTTGAAAAAATTAAATTTGTTTAATGAGGATTAATAATAACATATTTTATTCTGAAGGATACAAAAAATTAAAACTACTATCAGTCTTTATTTTAACGTTTTCATCTTTAGTTTCGGTAATAGCTCAGGAAAAAGAGGATAGGGATATTATTGAATCCAAAAAATTATTAAGTGATGCCGGCCTCGAAATGAAGAATGGTAACTTCCCATTAGCTGAAGCTGATTACAGAAAGGCCATTTCACTGAATCCAAAAGATGAAATCGGCAAATATAATTTAGGCACAGCTTATTACAATAAAGAAATGAATGCTAATGCAATGCAACGTTTTTTACAAGCCGCCTCGGTTGCCTCTAATAAAACAGAAAAACATAAAGCCTTCCACAATTTAGGAAACACTTTTATGAATGACAAAAAATATAAAGAAGCTGTTGAAACTTATAAAAATGCTTTACGAAACAACCCAACAGATGATGAAACACGATACAATTTAGCTTTAGCTAAAAAAATGCTTGAAGAAGAACAAAAAAAAGGGGGCGATGACGAGGATAACAAAGATAAGGATAACAAAGAAAATCAAAATAATAAAGACAAAAAAGATAACAAGGATAATAAAGAAGGTGATGATGGAAATGAAAAAGAAGATAAGGATAAGGGAAATGAAAAGGATGATAAAAAGGAAGGAGATGAAAAGGAGGATAAAGGAAATCCCGAGCAACCTAAAGAAGAAAAGAAAGATCGAAAGCAACCTGTTCCCGGTAAACTTTCAACTCAGCAAATAAAAAATTTATTGGAAGCGATGAATAATGAAGAAAAGAAAGTTCAGGATAAAATCAATGCTGAAAAACAAAAAGGAATAAGAATAAAGAACAGTAAGGATTGGTAATTCAATGAAGTTAAAAAATTTCATATATATAGTTTTCTTCGTTTTGAGTTGTGGAATTACTCAGGCACAAGTTCAATTTGAGGCTAAAGTGAGTAAAAAAAAGCTAGGAATTAACGAACGATTACGAGTAGACTTTATCATGAATCAAGATGGAGACAACTTTAACCCACCAAGTTTCGAGGGATTTCGTGTAGTAGGGGGGCCTAATCAATCGATTAGTAATTCGTATATCAATGGGAAAAGGAGTTACTCAAAGACCTATTCTTATTTTTTATCTCCGAAATCAAAAGGTAAATTTAAAATTAATCAAGCTACCATTGAGATTGAAGGAGAAATTTATAAAACACTTCCTATATATGTAGTCATAACCTCAGCTGTTGATAAACCCAAAGATGAAAATGATGCAGATTACGTAGCTAGTGAAAATGTACATCTTGTAGCCGAACTATCTAACTCAAATCCATATTTAAACGAAGCAATTACAGTTGTTTATAAATTGTATGTTTCTCATAACGTAAGTATTACTAGAAGTTGGCGCGAAATAGACTCCCCTAAGTATGCAGATTTTTGGAGTCAGACTATTGACAATAGGGGTGATTCTAAAATTTATGAAGGGACTTATAAAGGAGAAGATTATCGGTATGTGATTTTAAGAAGAACTGTATTATATCCACAAAAAACAGGGAAACTCAATATTGAACCCCTTACTTTAGATGTTCCCATAGATGTGATGAGTAATCGGCGAGATATATTTGGTCGTCGACTTATGTCTCATGTTAATAAAACGATTTCGGCAGGGAATCGTATTATTACTGTAAAGCCCTTGCCAACAATTGGGAGACCCGATAAATTTACAGGAGCTGTGGGAGATTTTCAGTTTAGAGTTGAAACTAATAAAACAACATTGAATGCTAACGAATCTCTAGAATTAAAGGTAACGGTAACAGGTAAAGGAAATTTAAAACTTTTTGATTTACCCTCATTAAATCTTCCCAGTTCATTAGAAGTTTACGAACCCATTCATGACAATCAAATAAATACTACGTTTGATGGAATGCAAGGAACGGTTACTGAAACCTATACGGTTGTGCCACAATTTAAAGGGAATTATCCCATTCGCCCTATTTCGTTTTCTTATTTTGATGTTGTTTCCAAAACCTATAAAACGATTTCTTCGAAAGAAATAATAATTAATGTTGAAAAGGGACCAAAACCAAAGCAATCAAATTCAGAAAATGATATTAGTGGAAGTAATAAATCCACGACGGTTTCAATAGATCAATTTAAATATATAAAATTGGAAGGGAAATTAGAACCTGTAAATCCTGCGCCCTTTTTTAAATCTTCATTGTTTTGGTATTTGCTAGGAACGCCATTTTTATTAATCCCGTTGTTTATTATCGCCGGTAAAGAACGAAATAAAAGATTAAATGATGTAGAAGGGAACAAGCTTCGGAAATCAAATAAACTAGCAAAGAAATATTTATCTGATGCGAAAAAGAATATAACAGACAAGGCAACTTTTTATGAGGCCCTGGAGCGTGCATTACACAATTATTTGAAGGCAAAGCTCAACATTGAAACAACCGAGTTTTCAAAAGAAAGAATTTCTGAATTGCTTTCAGATAAAAAAGTAGCAGGAGTTATTATTGATGATTTTATAAGTATTTTAAAAAGTTGTGAATTTGCACGCTATACACCTACATCAAATGTTAGTATAAATGAAGATTATAATAAAGCTGTGAATGTAATTGCCAGCATAGACAAACAAATCCGGTAACCTATAAATTATAGATGAAACAAATACTGTATCTGGTAATTTTTTTATTGACAACTTTAAATTTTTGTCAAAACGAACCTCTATTTGAGGAGGGGAAAGCTTTGTATAAAGCTGAAAAATACCAAGAAGCAGTAGTAGTTTGGATGAAAATTATAGATAAAAATGAACACTCTTCAGCCTTGTATTTTAATCTTGGGAATGCACATTACAAATTAAACAGTGTTGGTCCTAGTATCTATTATTATGAAAAAGCACTTCAACTTTCACCCCATGATACTGATGTAAAAAACAACCTTGCTTTTGCTCAAAACGCAATGGTAGACGATATTGAACCCTTGCCTGTATCTATTTTTACTAAATGGTATAAAACTCTCTCAGGTGTATTTAATTATAATGAATGGGCTTTAGCAGCAGTTGTATTTTCTATAAGTTTTGTGGTATTATTTCTTCTGTATTATTTTTCGTTTTCAGAAACAAGAAAGCGGTTACTTTTTGCAAGTTCTCTTATTTCGATAATTCTTTTATTGATATCTATTTCAATGGCTTTCACAACATTTAGTGACACTAAAAATGATCGCCCAGCTATTATTTTTGCTGAAAGCATCGAAATTAAAAGTGAACCTAATCTTGGAAGTGAAGTAGCATTTATATTGCATGAAGGAACAAAGGTACAAGTTGTTGCACAGGATACAGAATGGGTACGGATTGTAATTGTAGACGGGAAAGACGGATGGATTCCTGTCACTGATATTAAGGAGTTGTAAACTTACTTTATAATTTTTTCTATTCGCTTATCGGGTATAACCCACATAATTGTGATAATAATAGCTATAACGCCATCACTAAAAGCTTCTAACCTGTTCGTTTTCATAATACTCTTATTTTAGGCTGTCTTCAATTAATATACCCATTTTACCCATTTGATAATCGCGAATGGCTTCTAAAATCTCTGTTTGAGTATTCATGACATAAGGACCATATTGAGTTACTTTTTCATTAATGGGTTTTCCACAGAGCATTAAAAATTGCGATTCCTTTTCAAAAGTCATGGATATGGCGTCTCCTTCACTTTCAAAAACTGCCAGGTTTTCAGCATCTACGATTCCATAGTTTTTAAGTTTCATGCTACCGTTAATTAAATAAATCATAGCATTATATCCATTTGGAATTACTAAGGTCTGTTGCCCCATTATTTAATTTTCAAGATCAGGTATTTCGTCATTCTACTCAGGATTTGTATAAGATTCCACTTCTTCAATAATATAAGGTAAGACCATAGGTGCAATTGAAGCTACAGGAATGTATAGATAGGAATTGTTTTTCTTTTCTTCAGAAAT
>SMWS01000074.1 GCA_004356685.1 Deltaproteobacteria bacterium | reverse complement strand
TGTTAAATTGTCCACTTTTTATTTTAACTTCGACAGAAGAGGGACTAGTGTTAATAACAACAAGAGAGCGCAACTGTTCAATTTTAATTATCCTTGGAGTATTTCCAGGGTTACTTTCAACCGATATTTGCGATTGCAAAATTCCAAAGTTCCCTATGCTTACTTTCCAATTGGAATAGTTTACATTTTCGGACTTCCCATCATGACCCTCATCTTTAGTCTTTTTTAAATTTTGATAATTCCAATCACCTTCTTTATTTTTACTTAGTATTACCTTTAATCCGATTATTTCTAAGTCTTCTATATTTATATCTTTTGCGGCGATTTGCTTAATAATTTTATAGAAGCTGTAGGGATAACCCACCTTAATGGTATCAACAACTAAAAATTTCTCATTATCTATATTTAACTCAATATTACTAACAACAATGCCACTTATAATATTAAAATCTATTTTTTCTATTTTGAGTTGCTGCCCGGCAGACTTACTAATAGAACTTTTAATTAATCCAATTATTTTTTGCTGCACATAGCTTGTCTTAATTAAAATAGATAGTGAGAATAAACCCAGTATTATAAAACTTATGAAGATTACTATTATTTTTATTTTTTTAGAATGCATGACCTATACTTAAGAAAAACTGAAATCTGTCAATACTGGGTTCAGGATTTAAGGTGTATCCAAAATCGACCCTTAGCGGGCCGATAATTGTATCAAACCTAAGACCTGTGCCTATTGCATATTTAATATCATCCAGCTTAAAATCAAATTCATCCTGAAATACATTTCCATAATCAAAAAAAACTACTCCGCCAAGCATTTTATATATTGGGAACCTTGCTTCCAGATTGCCAAGCAAAAGAGTATTGCCACCCACAGGATCTCCACTGCTATCTAATGGCCCCAATTCCTGGAAAGGAAAGCCTCTCATCGTTGTGCTTCCGCCCGTAAAAAATCTCTTAAAAATAGGGACATCCAAAGTACCCGTATTGCTAAAAGGCTGGATGATCCCAACATCAAAACGTTTTGCAAAAACTACACCCTTCATTTTTTTATACCCCTTAAACTCAAATACGCCTGTAATAAAATTCTCATCAGAACCTAGGAAACTTAGCGATGATTCAAGATTAAAGCTAAGACTTGTGCCATTTTTTGGATTTAAGGGATTATCGACATTACTTCTGTATAAGCCTAAATTGAAGAATGTAAGAAAATAATCATCGCTTTCTACAAAATCTGCGGTCGAGCGAGAAATATCAGACAAGCGGGAGAGCTGCACGTTAAATGATGAGCTAAAATTAATATTGCTGTATATTTTTTTCTTAATTTTATTTGAAAACACTAAGCTCTCAGAAGTATAGCTTGGAAAATCATCTCTGTTTGTTGCCAGGGTAGATATATAATCTATATCTCTGCCAAAAAGATAAGGCTGCACGAGTTTAGCGCTTAGTCTTTGAGTTAGAAAAGAAAACTTCCCTGAAACCTCAAGGTCTCTGCCTCCTCCAAAAAAATTTCTTTGATTCCAGATTATTTGTCCTCTCAAAAGATCTTCCGTACCGTAGCCAATCCCCAGTTTAACGCTTCCTAACTTTCTTTCTTCAACTCTTACTGTAGTGTCTACAACACTTTGAGTCTCATTAAAATTAGTGTCAATTACAACAGATCTGAAATATCCCAAACCAAAAATGCTTATTCTGGTACGATCCAGTTTTTCTAAAGAGTAATCTTCACCCGGTTTATATAATAACTCTCTTCTGATAATGTTTTCTCGTACCTTGATATTTCCCTCAATAGTTTGTTTACCAAAGTGATATTTGCTGCCCGCCTTTACGGCTATACTCACTTTTGCCCATTTTTCGCCTCTGTTTACAAGTGCCTCAGCGTCAATTTCAGCAAAGGGGTATCCCTTATTAGAAAAATAATTTTTAATAATATTTTTTGATCGTTCATAATCTTTGGCAGAGAAAAAATCATCCTTCTTTAAAGAAATCATCTCGAGAAGTTCTTTGTTTTCTTCTTCGTCCATAATAGGGTCAACTGCTAAATTGAAATTCTGCAATACAATCTGCTGACCCCTGTCAATATCTATCAAAATTTCAACCTTGTTATCTCCCTTTTCTTTCAATTCATAGTTAACTTTTACATCATAGAAACCATTTTCTTTATACAGATTCATAATTCTAATTATGTCTTGTTTAAATACCTCTTCATCAAACACAGGTTTTTTCTTCCAGGGTAAAACCGAAGGAAACTGCGTTGCAATATTCTGCTGGATCTGCTTTTTTGTTATATCTCCTGGGTTTTTAATTTTAATTTTAGAAATATAAATTTCCCCTGAGCTATCTTCGGATACAGCCTGATATGCACAAAAAAATAGAGAAATACAGAACATCAACAGTGCCAACATATAATTGTTATTCATCACCCGCAAAAAAATATATTAATCCGAAATTGTATAAAATATTTAGAATTTAAAGCATAGACAAATATTAATATACAAACAATCTAAAACAGAAAGGAATTTTAGCAATATACTAAGTATAAAGCAATTTAAATAATCAAAGTATTAGTCAAATTGCCTTATTTGAGGAAAGGAAAAGAATTTTTCCAGATTAAGCAATATTATGAGTTCATTATTAAAATCAAAAACACCATTTAGAAATGGTGCTATTTTATCTTCGACTTTTGCTTCAGTTTTCATGATAGACTCTTGTGGCACATTTAAAATCTGATTAACCTGATCAACTATAATAGCAGAACTTATTTCTTCATCTAAAGAACGTATAACAAGCATTCTGCCTGAATCCAGCCTGTCCATTTTGGGTATTCCCAAATATGTGCCCAGATCCACAACTGAAATTATTTCACCCCTGATATTTGTTACACCCCTTATCCATACCGGAAGATTTGGAACAGGCGTTACATTGCTGAGAGTACCGATTTCCAAAACATTTAAAATAGGTACTCCGTACATTTTATTAGAAAGAGTAAAGATAATGTATTTTTGCTCATCAGTGTCTTCTTGAACTGCCTCTTGTCCAAAATCTGACATAACCACCTGGCCATAGTTTTGCTGAATTGAAGAATCAATTTCTGATATTAATTTGTCTAGATCATCACTTTGTGATGATAGATCTTTAGCTCCGGGTGTTTGCTCCGTTCTCTGAGTAATACTTGAACTTTGAAACTCTCTATTTTGAAACTCTATATCTTCTAGTTGCAAATCCTTAGATAGCGCGTTGTTGGAAGTGATTTCATTGTTACTCTCTTTATTTGAATCATTATTATCAGCCATGATATAAATTCCCCATATACTTTAGTTCTATCATAATTTTTAATATCTAAAACTTAATTTTTTCAGCAATTCCTCTTAACTCATCGATATTTATCAAATATGTTTCTTTCCACTGCCTTTTTATTAAGTCTGATCTAAAACTTGATTCAAAAAGACTAAAATAAGATTTTGTAATATTAATAAGAGAATCACGAATTTCATCAAAAATTGGTTGTCTGTCAGAAGGATGGCTGGCCCACCCCTTGAACAAATTTATTACCGTGTCCGGATACAAACTATTTTTATTCAAATGTAGTAATTTTATATTAGGAGAATGGCCACTTTCACTAACTAACAACTTTTGTAAATGAGAAGAATTTACTCTTAGCTTTCTCTCTGCAAAAGCTACAACTTGGTTTACTATATCACATAGGAGTTTAAGTGCTTCATTTGGATTTTTTGCAACCTTATTTTCAGAAAGCTTAACTAAAATAATCTGGTTATTTGAAAGAAGCAGCATCAGTTGTTCTTCTAAAGCAGTATCTTGTTGTAAAGCTACTTTAGAATTAGTATCATGATTATTCGAACCGCCTCTGTTATTAGTCATTTCATCTTCATGTTTATTGAAAGGCGTTCTAATTTCCATTTATATTACACCAGAAATAGTAATACCCTGTTTCTTAATTGCGCTCACAAGAGTGCTTGGCTCAAAGGGTTTTGTTATATAATCAGTAGCACCAACCATCTTACCCCTCATTTTATCAAAAAAGCCGTCTTTTCCCGAAAGCATTACAACAGGTACTTCTTTAGTTAAATCATTACCCTTTATTATTTTGCACAACTGATATCCATCCATATGTGGAAGGTTAATATCCAAGAATATTATGTCAGGTATAAAATCGTTTAGTTTTGCTAAAGCCTGCATTGCATTAGAAGTTACCTCTACATTGTAACCATGCCGGCTTAGCGTAACTGAAACTATTTTTTGTACAGTTGGACTATCATCAACGACAAGCACAGTGGGTGGTGGTTTAGCCGCAGATGGGGCCTCTTTTACATGTTCTTCACGAATAGGGATAACTGACTCATTCTCAGAAGGCTTTTCTGCCTCCTTCAAGTCACTTTCAACCGGTTCTAACCCTTTTAAATCAGCCTTTACAGCCTCATTATCAATACTTGATGCGCTTACCTGGTCACCATTTTTATTATCAATATTTTTGTCAAATGACTCAATTTCAGCATCAATACTTTTGTTAAACGACTCAATATTATCGTATGAGGAATCTTCTTTCAAAGACCTCAAATCGGATTCGGCATTTAAGTTTTGATCTGCACTGATAGCAGCATTGTCCTGTTCTGGAATTTTGAAAAGATCTTCAGTCTGTTTAGATTGTTCAGATGATTGTGGAGATACAGAGGGTTGTGAAGGTTTATCGTCGGTTTTTGCGGATACTGCACTGCCTTCTACTGCACTTTTGGAGGCTTGTCCCGGAATACTGAAAACATCCGTGATTTCTTTAGATTCTATAACCTCTTCAGGCAGTTCCTCTGCCTCGAGACTGAGTTCAATAGTCTTATCCCCAGCCAAGTCTTCGGCAGATTCCTTGCTACTGTTTGAAGCAAATACATTTAATTGCTGCTCACTACTATCTTTTACAGCTGAAAAGTCAGGTTCACTGTTCTGTACAGCCTCGGAATCCCCGGCAACTTGAAAACCAACAACAGGCTGTTGTGACGGAGATTGAAATATGTTTTGGTCTCCCGTTTCTTTTTGGTCTCCCGTTTCTTGCCCAGGTGATTGAAAAAGATCGTTAGAGCTTTGCGATGATAAATCATCAATACCGCTTTGAGGTGGCTCTTTTATATCTGAAACATCTGTATCATCTTTAGCAAAAACATCAGTTATTTCATTAGGAGTGCTTTGGGTCTTCTCTTGTTCTTGATTATCACTAATTTGAGGTTTTTGTTCTTGCTGGAATGCTTGTTTAATTTCCTCTTTCGGATCTGCAGAAGCCTGGGAATCGACCTGCTGATTTGAAAATTGAAACTGATCCTGCTCTTGCTGCGGAGCCCGCTCAGTGCTAAAGCCGGCCTTATCTTGTGGCTTTTGCTCTAGTTCTATTTTTTGCACAGCTTCTACTTTATCTTGTGGCTTTTGCTCTGATTCTATTTTTTGCACAGCTTCTACTTTATCTTCTGGCTTTTGTTCTGGCTGTACTTTTTGGACAACTTCTTCATATTGAATATCATAGTACTTTTTTAGAGCATTCTTTATATTGCTAAATTCTGCTATATAGGGTTTAATATTGTATCCAGTCAGAAACCTGAGCTCATCTATTAATACAAGATTAGTAGGATCAATCATTGCGATACTGAGAAGAGTTCCGTCTAATGCAAAAGGTATAAGATTATTTTCTACAGATGTATCTTTAGGTATCGACTTAATAACAGCATCGGGAATATCAATCTTTGTTAGATCCACACTAGAAAACTGATTGTCTATATTAGTTAGATCCACCAATTGAGATTCTGTAATAAAACCTCTTGTTATTAATATTTCACCAAGTGATTTATTGTTGTTTTTTTGATCTTCTACCGCTACTTTCAGATTATCAAGAGATAAATAACCCTTTTCAACAAACAGTTTAGCAAGTTTAACATTCATATATTTAATACCTTTATCATTAATAACTCTTTATGTTTTATATCAAGCAAGAATTATGCCAAATCAGAAAACGAAATTTCCTAGAATTTTCAGTGATTTAATATACATAATTATAGTAAATTATAAACAACTTGCAAAATTTTAAACCCCATAACATTAATTATTTAATTAATTTATTATAACATCATAATTATTAGAAATAAACGCTTATATAATTTGTTAATCAATATTATAAGTAAACTTAGACATTAGATGCTCAATAAAAAATGGTTTAATACCCTTAAAACTACAAATAATGTTTAATTTTTAATATATGCTGCTTAATATTTATGCACAAAAATAATTAATAAATATACAAAATATAATAATAAGAGATGTTTAAGTAAAATTCTTTAATGGTATAATCTTTGCAATTATAATTTCTAATCTACTGAGGAGGAATTCTGCAATGAAAAAAATTGAAGCAATCATTAAACCTTTCAAACTGGATGATGTTAAAGAAGCATTAAAAGATATCGGAATTCAAGGGCTGACTGTTACAGAAGTTAAAGGATTCGGAAGACAAAAGGGCCATACTGAGCTCTATAGAGGCGCCGAGTATGTTATTGATTTTCTCCCCAAAATCAAACTGGATATTATTGTTTCCGATGATATGGTAACCAAGGTTGTAGATGCTATTATCGAGAGCGCTAGGACCGGCAAAATTGGAGATGGTAAAATTTTCATACTTCCTTTGGAAGAAGTTATAAGAATTAGGACTGGCGAACGTGGAGAGGATGCTCTATAAATAGGGACTAATTTAATTTGTTACAAGGAGGACAGGTTAGGATGGCTAAATCTAGCAATGGTGGTGCTTTTAGTCCGCCAAAAAATACAAATGATGTATTAAAGTTGATGAAGGATGAAGATATCAAGATAGTAGATTTTAGATTTCTTGATTTTATTGGAATGTGGCAGCATTTCAGCACACCGTCCCACGAATTAGACAATGAATCTTTCGAAGACGGCCTGGGATTTGATGGATCGAGTATTAGAGGCTGGCAGTCAATTCACGCAAGCGACATGCTGGTTATTCCAGACCCTCAAACTGCAAGGATCGACCCGTTTACAAATATAGCTACTCTTGCAGTTATATGTGACATTGTTGATCCTATAACAAGAGAGCCATATTCAAGAGATCCAAGAAACATTGCTAAAAAAGCAATTTCTTACTTGCAGAGTACAGGAATTGCAGATACAGCGTATTTCGGTCCAGAGCTGGAATTCTTCATTTTAGATGATGTTAGGTACGATCAAACAGCTAATACCGGATACTACTTTGTTGATTCAGTAGAAGGCATATGGAACTCGGGAACAGATGAAGGACCAAACCTTGGCTATAAACCAAGACATAAAGAAGGGTATTTCCCTACCCCGCCTACAGACAGCTACCAGGATCTAAGATCTGAAATGGTTATTGAGATGGAAAATCTTGGCATAGCAATTGAAGCACACCACCATGAAGTATCAACAGCAGGGCAGGCTGAAATCGATATGCGTTTTGCACCTCTTGTTGAAATGGGCGACAACATGGCGTGGTATAAATATGTCTGTAAAAACGTTGCCAAAAAATACGGCAAAACAGTTACATTTATGCCAAAGGTTATATTTGAAGACAATGGCTCTGGTATGCACGTGCACCAGTCGCTCTGGAAAAAAGGAAAGCCGCTTTTTGCCGGTAACAGCTATGCAGGCATGAGCGACCTTGCAATGAATTACATTGGCGGAATACTGAAGCACGCAAAAGCTATCTGTGCATTTTCTAACCCAACTACAAACTCTTACAGGAGACTCGTTCCTGGTTTTGAAGCCCCTGTTAACCTTGCATACTCCGCAAGAAACAGGAGTGCTGCTGTAAGAATTCCAATGTATTCGCCAAACCCGAAAGCTAAAAGATTAGAAATCAGGTTTCCTGATCCTGCAGCCAATGGATATCTGACATTTTCTGCAATGTTAATGGCAGGACTCGATGGTATAGAAAACAAAATTGACCCCGGAGATCCTCTGGATAAAGATATTTACTCCCTTGCACCCGAGGAACTAGAGGGTATTCCTCTTGTTCCTGGCTCATTTGAAGAGGCCCTGGATGCACTTAAAAATGATCATGAGTTCCTTACAAAAGGTGATACTTTTACCGATGATGTCATAGAAACATGGATTGATTATAAATATGAAAATGAAATTAATCCGGTTAAGCTAAGACCCGTACCTTATGAATTCATGTTGTATTTTGATGTGTAATTAACACAACAATAATCAAATTCAAATATAAAAAAGGCGGCAATTTTTGCTGCCTTTTTTTATGCCCTCTCGATCGATGTTTAAAAACCATTAATTCCATCCAGAATATCA
>SMWS01000006.1 GCA_004356685.1 Deltaproteobacteria bacterium | reverse complement strand
CAGAGGCTCTACCGACATATCCTTAAAATACGAATACAGCAGCCTGAACTGCTCATCCGGGGTCCATTTATGCTTTTCTTCCTCTTCTTCTATCTTCTGCAGCTCTTTTGTGGTGGGTTGTTCAAACTCAAAATCATCCTCTTCTACCTCAGCCACAGCACTCCCGGCTATTCCCAGCTGCTTTAAATTGTCCTTGTCGCTTTCAGTATAAGTTTCTACTTGTTCTTGTTTGGGTTGTTCGTCATATTCCTGAAATTTTATTTCCATGGCTACTTCCTATTTAATAATATATGTAATTATAACTCAACTAGTGTGAGTTACGTTATTTTTCGGGATTACTAAATAATAAAAACAAAATCAACTGATCTTGATTTGGAGATTTAGCAAAACAACCAGACAGTTCAATTTGGCTGTTCAGTTTTTTTTAGTGCTTTTAAATATTATTGCTAAGTTATTTTGCAGCGCTAAAATTTTTAGAAACCTGATCCCAGTTTACAACATTCCACCAGGCTTTAATGTAGTCTGGTCTTTTGTTTTGATAATTTAAATAATATGCATGCTCCCAAACATCCAAACCTAAAATTGGTGTCAGCCCATCAGTAATCGGGTTGTCCTGGTTTGGTGTTGAAGTAACAATAAGTTTTCCCTTGTCTACACAAAGCCAAGCCCATCCACTGCCAAACCTTGTAGCACCTGCCTTAGCAAATGCATCCTGAAAATCAGATAATCCTCCAAATGCAGAATCTATGGCTGATCCGAGATCACCGGATGGCTCTCCGCCGCCACCGGGGCTCATAACCGTCCAAAACATGCTGTGGTTTAAATGTCCGCCTCCGTTGTTTCGTACAGCTGTTCTTATATCTTCAGGCACATCACTGAGACCTCTGATTAGATCATTCAGAGATTTTCCCTGCAGGTCCGAGTGATTTTCCAAAGCAGCGTTTAGATTGTTAATATATGTCTGATGGTGCTTAGTGTGGTGTATCTCCATTGTTTTAGCATCAATATGTGGTTCTAATGCATTATAGTCGTATGGTAGTGGTGGTAAACTGTGTGACATTAAATATGGTTCCTCCTCTAAAAGAATTATTGTATTGGAAACAACTAAATTAGTCGTTAATTCCAATATAACGCAAACGACCTCATAATACAATATGTTTTGTAACTACTTTTAAATATTACTTTTTTATCGAAATTTACCCTGCATGTCATTACTGGCATTGATTTGCGGCACTTATGATGTATTATTAAAGTGTTGCTTGAAGTGTGGGGTTTAAATCGCAGATGAAATGTAACAGTTGTGGGTTCAATACGTTCGATTATTTAGATAAATGTAATAAGTGCGGAGGCATATTTGCGTCAAATTCTAAGTTTAAGCACTTGTACAGCAATCCTGTAAATAATCGGTCTAAAAGAAGAAGCTTAAAAATAGAAGGTTTAGATAACACCTTGATTATAAAGCCAAATGGGAATCTAAGCCAGCAAATAAAAAGCAATAACCTTAATTCAAACCAAAAAGCAGTACAAAATAGTGAGCAGGTAAGCAGTTCCATAAAAGAAAGTTTAAATGGTAAAAACCATACTCAGCTACCCGAACCTAAACTGAATATACCAACAAAAAGTGATATTTTTGAACCAGACTTTAAATACAATGAAAATAAAATTTATGTACAGGCATCGGCTGAGTCCAGAATAGCGGCCTTCTTTATCGATTTTGGTATTTTAAATATATTATCTCTTGCTTGCCTTTGTTGTGCACTTTTAATTTCAGGATACAAAATTGATAGAAGCTTACTTGAGCTAAAAGAAGTAATTATCCCTGTATACTTTATACTACTATTTCTTAGCACTTCTTATTTTGTTGTTATGCAGGGATTTGGAGGCAGTACAATAGGCAAGTTAATTTTGAGGCTTAAAGTAGTAAAAAAAGACGGATTAGATATTGGATATCTGGATTCCTTCATACGATTTGTGGGTTACTTCATTTCTAGTATTCCTGTCTTTTTGGGATTTCTCTGGTCTTGTATTGACTCAAACTCTCAGGCTTGGCACGATAAAATAGCTGGTACCGTGGTAATAGAAAAATAGGCTTACATGTCATAATAATGACTGCGAAAAATATTTCTTCCCCCCCCCCATGTATCAATTAATTTGCAGAGTAGTTTCTATTGCGTGAGGCTATGAAATCCGGCAGATTTTGGATGAAGGCGGCTGTCCAGAACTAAAGATTTCTAATTTACAAGTAATTTTTGTGTTCTATCTGCTATTTCTTTAATTAAGCATCATTGACACTACCTGGGTTTCATGTTAGAAAACTCTGGTTTTTTTAACTTCTTTATTATTCCTTGTTAAATAATATTATTTATGAATGTTGAGCATGCAGTTAGTTTTCCTGTAGAAAAGTTCCTTTTTGTATTTGCAATTATTCTTATTGCATCAAAAGTAATTGGCGAACTAACAGAAAGAATAAAGCAGCCCCCTGTATTAGGAGAGCTTATTGCAGGCGTGTTGCTGGGCGGGAGTGTGCTTGCTTTAATCCCATCTGTTTCGGGTCAACCGGGCTATGAAACATTCCACTTGCTTGCAGAACTTGGAGTTGTGATCCTACTTTTTGAGATAGGGTTAGAAACCGATTTAAATGAATTATTAGAAGTAGGAGTTACTTCCACTATAGTTGCTATTGTGGGCATCGTAGCGCCTTTTGTGCTTGGTTTCTTAAGTATTATAGCTTTTCAGAAATACGGGCTGCTGACATTTGCTAATCCTGCCACAGGGATGCTTGTAGCAATAACCGTTGGGGCAACTTTAACTGCTACAAGTGTTGGTATTACAGCAAGAGTGCTTTCGGATATTAATAAAATTCAAACTCCTGAAGCTAAGATAATTTTAGGCGCTGCGGTTATTGATGATATCCTGGGACTCATTATTTTGGCAGTGGTAACCGGCTTAATAGAAGCCTCTAAACAGGGGCTTGAAACGGGTATTTCAGCAGTAAACGTTCTTACAATCACGCTGAAAGCTTTTGGATTTCTTATTGCATCAATAATCATAGGCATGCTGGTTACAGGAAAAATCTTCAATTTTATACAGAAGTTGAAAGTAAGGGGAATACTTCTACTGAGCGCTATATCCTTTGCTTTTCTGTACGCCTATCTTGCATATATAGCGGGTTTAGCTGGAATTGTCGGCGCATTTGCTGCAGGTTTAGTTCTTGCAAAAACCGGTCAGGCGAAGATAATAGAAGAGAGGTTGAGACCTGTTTCTGACCTGGTTACGCCGGTTTTTTTTGTGATGGTAGGAGCTGCAGTAGATATAAGTGTTTTCAATCCGTTTAATTCAGGTAATATCCCAATCCTCATAATTGCTTTTGTATTGTTTGCAGTCGCAGTAATAGGTAAATTTGTATGCGGTTTTGCAGTATTTAAAGAGGGGCTCAACAAAAAGGCTATTGGAATTGGCATGATTCCTCGAGGAGAAGTCGGATTAATTTTTGCACAGATTGGACTTGCTTATGCTGTTTTCGATATAAAGCTCTTTTCAGCTGTGACAGCTATGGTGATGTTAACAACTTTTATAGCGCCGCCTCTTTTAAAGAAGGCTTTTGGAAGTGATGAGGAGTTGGATAATAAATAAACAATATGGATCTCATGTAATATATGAATAAGTTAAAAACTATAATTTGTTTTTTCATAATAATTTTAATTAGTTCAAACAATTTGTTTGCGGCAGAGGATATTCTGAGCATAGACCCCATACATTTAGGTATTCTAGCGGCTATGTTTGTTGCAAGCGTCTTAGTTCTTAACAAAACACTTTTTAAGCCACTTTTGGAACTAGATGAAAGAAGGGAACAACTAACAAGCGGCACCAGTTCTGAAGCAAAGGAACTTAAGCTTAAGGCTGAGCGAACTATTAAGGAATATAATGAAAAGATAAATGATGCCAGAATTCAAACTCAGGAGCAAAAAAATCTCATAAGAAAGCAGGCTCAAAACAGCGCAGCTGAGATGATTGAAAGGGCAAGAGGTGAAACTAATTCACTGCTCGAGGATGCAAAAACCAAAATTGAAAAAGAAGCTCAAATTATACGGGAAAAAATAAAGCCTGAAATTGAACTTATCGCAAAAGATGTGGCTTCTAAGCTTATTAATAAGGAGATATAGACTTGCTTGAGATTGAGAGTTTAATCGGATTAATACTGACAACTTCTCCAGGTGCAGGCCCCGATCCTTTTAACTGGGTCTATGTGGGTAAGCACACGGCAAACCTTGCGATACTTGTTTTTGTATTGGTTTATTTTATAAAAACACCTCTTAAGAATTACCTTATGGAAAGAAGGGGTGAAATAGCTAAGAAAATTGAGAGTTCTAAAAACGAAATTACAGAGGCAAAAGGTCTTTTCGATAAGTATATGGAAAAGATGAACAACCTGGAAAAAGAGATAAAAGACCTTAAAGAATCAATTAAGAATGAAGCAGATATTGAAAGACAGGAAATAATTAAGCAGGCAGAGATATTGGCAAAAAACATTAGAGAAGACGCTAAGGAAACTATTAAATCTGAAACCGCTAAAGCAAAACATGAGATTCAAAATGAAGTTGTTGATTTAGCGCTGCAGCTTGCAGAAAATCTCATAAAGAGCAATTTGAACGAAAGTGACAGTAAAAGAATTGTTGAAGACTTTGTCAGTGAGGTAAATGAAACAAAATGGCAACAGTAGCTACACTTCGTGATTTAATATCGGCGCTTATAGAAACCTCGGTACAGGCATTTAAATTGTCAGTAGTTACAAGTGATATGGAGAAATTCTTTTCTCTTTTACAAAGCAGTGGGGCGCTTAAAAATATTTTCAGCAGCCCGGTGTATAAATTAGAAGAGAAGGTTTTAGTATTGTCTGATATTTCAAAATCTATTTCTTTAGATAGTTATACAGAAAATTTTATAAAAGCTGTTATTGAAATGGATAAGTTTAAAGGTTTTGTTGATTCCGAGCAGCCAATTCTTAGAAGGCTCAGAAAAGCTTCTGGTATTGAGCTTGCAGAATTCATTTTTGCCCAGGTGCCTTCACAGGGCGAAATAGCAAGCGTTCAAAGTGCAATTGAGGTGCAGATTGGCAACAAGATTGAGGTTGCAGTAATCATAGACCCTGATATTCTGGGCGGTGTAATTGTTAAAGTATCAAACAGGCTTTTTGATAATAGTATTAAAACAAAATTAAATAAAGTTAGAAACATGCTTACAGCTGCATAGTAATTTTTGGAGGATAAAAAAGGAGTCAGATCATATGGAAGAGATAAAAATCGAAGGGATTGGAGAAATATTAAAAAATAGAATTAAAGATTATGACCAAAGAATAGAAACAGCCGAAGTAGGGACCGTTATCACAGTTGGCGACGGTATTTCCCGTGTACACGGTTTAGATAATGCCATGGCCGGCGAGCTTGTTGAATTTCAAAGCGGTGTAATGGGACTTGTTCTTAACCTAGAAGAAGACAATGTTGGTATTGCTATTTTTGGTGAAGATACTGAAATTCAGGAAGGAGATATTGTTAAACGAACAGGAAAGATTGCAGAAATGCCTGTTGGTGAAAATGTTATAGGCAGGGTTGTAAATGCATTAGGGCAGCCAATAGACGGAAAAGGTGAAATACAATCAAGTGAAACAAGACCGATTGAGGTAAAAGCGCCAGGTGTAGTCTACAGGCAGTCTGTTAATGAGCCACTGCAAACTGGTATTAAGGCTATTGATTCTATGATACCTATTGGTAGAGGGCAGAGGGAATTAATATTGGGAGATAGACAAACCGGTAAAACAGCGGTAGCCATTGACACGATTATTAACCAAAAAGGGCAGGATGTTTTTTGTATTTATGTCGCTATAGGTCAAAAGCAGTCAACTGTAGCCCAGGTAGTTGATAAACTGAGAGAGCACGGTGCAATGGAATATACTACAATTGTAGCTGCAACGGCTAGCCATCCTGCTCCATATCAGTTTATTTCTCCTTATTCAGGATGTGCAATAGGCGAATTTTTCAGAGATTCTGGAAGGCATGCACTTGTAATATATGATGACTTAACAAAACATGCATGGGCATACAGGCAGATATCGCTTCTCCTGAGAAGACCTCCTGGTCGTGAGGCTTATCCGGGAGATGTTTTCTACCTGCATTCAAGACTTCTGGAAAGAGCTGCAAAACTTAGGGATGAAGATGGAGGGGGCTCACTTACTGCTCTTCCCATAATCGAAACTCAGGCTGGTGACGTTTCGGCATATATTCCTACAAATGTTATCTCAATTACTGATGGCCAGATCTACCTGGAGAGTGATCTGTTTTATGCCGGTATCAGGCCTGCCATTAATGTAGGGTTATCGGTTTCCAGGGTGGGTGGTTCAGCACAGATAAAGGCTATGAAAAATGTAGCCGGAACCCTGAGGCTTGATCTTGCTCAGTATAGAGAGGTTGAAGCTTTTGCTCAGTTTGCATCTGATTTGGATAAAATAACCCAGGCCCAGCTTGCAAGAGGTAGCAGACTGGTTGAGGCTTTAAAACAGGTTCAGTATGCGCCGATGCCCGTTGAAAAACAGGTACTCATGATATATGCGGTTACCAATGGCTATGTAGATGATTATCCAGTAGGAGTTGTGGGTAAATATGAACAAGAACTACTGATTCACTTTGAAGCAAACCATCCGGATATTATATCTGAAATTAGAGAGAAAAAGGTGATTGACGATGCCTTAAAAGAAAAAGTAAATAGCGCCCTGGGTTCTTTAAAAGAGAAACTTGGTGAATTTAAATAAATAAAATTATCAAATAACTAAAAATGGCAAGTTTAAAACAAATAAGCAATAAAATATCCAGTGTAAAAGGCACAAGAAGGATTATGAGTGCCATGAAACTAATTGCTGCTGTTAAGCTGCAAAAAGCACAGAGTATATTAATGTCATACAGACCCTATTCTGATTCATATTTAGATATTGCAAAAGGTCTTGCAAATAATTCTGATGAGAGTCTTCATCCGCTTTTAAGGAACTCTGAGGAAAAGAAGAGTTTGAATATAGTGTTTATGACATCCGATAGAGGGCTTTGCGGGAGTTTTAATAGTAGCTTAATAAGGAAAATCGAGACGTTTATAAAGACAGAAACTAAAGGGTATGAAAAAGTTATCATTACATCTATAGGCAGAAAAGGGAGAGATCATTTCAAAAAAAGTGATTTAGAACAGGCGGGTTCTCACGACGGTATCACTGAGAGGAACTATGAAAATTATACTAAGAATATAGCGTCTGAAATAGCAGGCAATTTTGTAGGTGGGAAGACTGACGAGGTTATGCTTGTTTATAACTATTTTAAATCTGCACTAACCCAGGAAATGCAGATGGAAAAACTTCTTCCAATACCAAGAACTCAAAGCAGCGGGGAAGAGGAAAAACAGGGTGAATTTATTTTTGAACCAAATAAAAATGAAGTTCTAAAATATGTACTTTCCAATTATGTTGAGGTTCGTGTGCAAAGGGCACTTCTGGAAAGTGTTACAAGCGAGCACGGATCACGAATGACGGCAATGGATAATGCTACCAGAAATGCAGATTCAGTTGTTAGGAACCTGACACTGCTTTTTAATAAAACCAGGCAGGCATCTATTACCACTGAACTGATGGACATTGTAAATGGAACTGAAGCTTTAAGAAAAGGAGGAGGAATGGATTAAATGGAAGCATCAGCAAATAATTTAGGAAAAATAATACAGGTGATGGGACCTGTAGTAGATGTAGAGTTTAAAGACAGCGGTCTTCCTGCAATTTATACTGCGTTAAAAGTAACCAATAAATTAATCGATGATAAGGACTGGAACTTGGTGTTAGAAGTTGCTCAGCAGCTTGGTAGTAGGAGAGTAAGGTGTATATCAATGGATTCCACTGAAGGTCTCCAAAGAGGCCAGGACGCGCTGAACACAGGTGATCAAATAACAGTGCCGGTAGGTAAAGAAACTCTTGGCAGAATGATGAATGTTATAGGTGAGCCAATTGATGAAGCAGGGCCTATTGAAACGGCAGAAAGATGGCCGATTCACAGACCAGCGCCTAGTTTTGCTGAACAAAGTATCAAGTCAGAGATGTTTGAAACCGGTATTAAGGTTATTGACCTTTTAGCACCATTTTTAAAAGGTGGAAAGATCGGTCTTTTTGGTGGCGCCGGTGTTGGTAAAACAGTTCTATTAATGGAGCTTATTAATAATGTTGGTAAAGAGCACGGTGGAGTGTCTGTGTTTGCGGGTGTTGGAGAAAGAACACGTGAAGGTAACGACCTGTGGATGGAGATGAAAGAATCTGGAGTTATAAAAAACACCGGTCTTGTGTTTGGACAGATGAACGAGCCGCCGGGTGCAAGAGCAAGGGTTGCTCTTACGGGGCTTACACTTTCTGAATATTTCCGTGATACCGAAGGGCAGGACGTACTTTTATTTATTGATAACATATTTAGGTTTACTCAGGCTGGATCAGAGGTATCGGCACTTCTTGGACGAATACCATCTGCTGTTGGTTATCAGCCTACTCTTGCTACCGATCTTGGTGAACTTCAGGAAAGGATTACATCTACTGTAAAAGGTTCGATTACTTCGGTGCAGGCAATATACGTACCTGCAGACGACCTAACAGACCCTGCTCCGGCTACCACATTTGCTCACCTGGACGGTACAATCGTTCTTTCACGACAGCTTACAGAGCTTGGAATTTATCCTGCTGTTGATCCACTCGACTCTACTTCAAGAATATTGGATCCAAACCTGCTTGGTGAAGAACACTATCATGTAGCTCGTGAAGTACAGAGAATATTACAAAGATACAAGCAGCTTCAGGAAATCATCGCTATATTGGGTATGGACGAGCTTTCTGAAGAAGATAAGATGATCGTTGCAAGAGCAAGAAAGGTACAGAGATTCCTGTCGCAGCCTTTTAATGTTGCAGAGCAGTTTACAGGTACAGCAGGTAAATATGTGCCGATTAAAGAAAGCATTCAGGGATTTAAGGAGCTTATCGATGGTAATGTGGACGAACTTCCCGAGCAGGCTTTCTATATGGTAGGAAATCTTGAAGATGTAAAAGAAAAGGCAAAAAAGCTTGTTTCAGATTAGGGAATTAGATTTATGGCTGACAAAATTAATTTAGAAATTGTTACACCGACAAAGGTTGTTTTAAATACTGAAGTAGACGAGGTTGCAGCGCCGGGTGCCCTGGGAGAGTTTGGGGTTTTACCCGGTCATGTGCCTTTTATTACGACTCTGAATCCTGGGTTGGTTAAATATTCTGAAGGCAGCAGTGAAAAGTCTTTCTTTATACCCGGCGGGATATTTAATGTAGAAGGGGATAAAGCAAAAATACTCACCGAAAGTGCAGAGCTTCCATCCGACATTGATTCTACTGAAGCAAATCAACAGCTTGAAGACATTCAAAATCTAATTGAGGGTTTTAGTGGGTCTAAAAAAGAGCTCGCCGAACTTAATAAGAAACTTAAACTTGCTGAAGCAAGAGTAGAAGCTTCTTAATATATTTCCATCCTTTTTTTTTGTACACACTATCTCCTTTCTGTATTGATAAGCTATAATTCTCAAATCCATGTTTACATCATTTGATCTAATTTCCATATTTTACTGCGTTATAGCTATAGGAGTTATACGGCGACTTATAAAAAACTGGAAACCCTTCTGGGATGATGTCATTACTCCTTTTGACACACGGCTTGTAACAGAAGTGTCTTTTTTCATACTAATCCCAATAGGTGTATTGCTCCACGAGCTGGGACATGGCAGGTAGGTGGAACAGTTAGAAATGTCCACTACACTTTTAAAGCAGATCGGTAAAAATCATAGCACTATAATTGAATTCAACTAAAGATGTCTGAATGTGAACCCATACGGACATATTCTATAACTTTATTTTCTCTATCAATACGGTAAATCAAAAGCCAATCTGGTTAAATGTGACATTCCCTGTGACCATTCCAATTACCACTTAATATGTGGTCTTTGTTTTTTTCGGGTATAGACATACCAGACATTAACAGCTCATGAATAGTTTTAAATTTAGTCATGAGCTTATGCTGTTTTATGGATCGACGCACATCTCTCTTAAATTGTGTTGAACGCTTAATTTCATACACAACTTAAATTCCCAGGTCGTTATAAAATTCTTTGCTGTTCTTTGATTTTCTACCGCCACCCTTTTCAAGTTCTTTTATAGCATCTATTGTAGCAGAATTAGGAATCTTTACTTCAAAAGGAAGGCCACCTTGCAGTGCAACCTGCCGCAAAAAGAGATTTATCGCCTGTGCGGGTTTTAAGCCTACTTTTTTAAACACAGCATAGGCATTTTTCTTTGCTTCTATATCGAGTCTTAAACTTGTTGCTTCTGTTGACATATTTTCAATCTCCTTGTAGTTACAATAGTAATACATTTGTAATTTATATCAAGGATGTATTATATAATCCAAGTAACAATGAATAAAATTAATGAATAATAAATAACTTTATTATAATATAATTTGAGGGAGGGAAAGTCGAATGAAAAGAATGTTGAACAATATATTCTTAACTATATTTAATAAAACTGCATATATACTTGTCCTCTTTTTTGTTGTTACAACATTATTCATCTCAGGTGGCATTTTTAATGTTGAAGGAGACAAAAAATCCTCACTGAAAATACTGAGATTCCATCCTATATAGATTCAGCCGAAGCAAATCAACAGCTTGAAGACATTCAAAATATTATAGATGGTTATGAAGGGTCTAAAAAAGAGCTCGCCGAATTTAATAAGAAACTTAAACTTGCCGAAGCAAGAGTAGAAGCATCTTAATTTATCTGCATCTTTAAATTCTTTTACTTTTTTTGCTATATTATCCCCCCCCCCATAAAAACTAATGTTGGTTATAGAGATTTGGGAACTAACACCATGCATAAAAAGAATACAGGTTTTGCCAATACAGGAGGTTTTTCGAGCCCTGGCGGAATATGTATGTAATTATCATTTAATAGAATTTGTTTAATATGCATTTTAAAAGGATGAATATATAATAATCTCTATATTCATCCTTTTTTTTATTCACTATCTTAATTCTGTATTGATAAGCTATAATTCTCAAATCCATGTTTACAGCATTTGATCTCATTTCGATATTTTACTGTGTTATAGCTATAGGGGTTATAAGGCGGTTAATAAAAAACTGGAAGCCGTTTTGGGATGATCATGTTACCCCTTTTGATAAGAGACTGGTAACAGAGATTTCATTTTTTATTCTAATCCCAATTGGTGTACTGCTCCACGAACTGGGTCATGCTCTTGCCACATGGCAGGTTGGTGGAACAGTTATTGAATTTGAATGGAGAATATTCTGGGGTTATATAATTCCCCAGGGCGATTTTACAACAGTGCAGCGCTGGTGGATTTCATTTAGTGGCAACCTGGTTTCAATTCTCATTGGAATCATTCCTTTGTTTTTCATAAGTAGAGTACGAAAAATAATTGTCAAAGAATTACTTCTAAATTTTGCAAGGATCGAGCTTGTATATTCACTCATAGTTTACCCTCTCTTTTCCTTTGTAGGATTTAGAGGCGACTGGGTACGGATTTATGATTTCTCTGTAAAACCATATGCTCAAATAACCCTTGCTTTGCATATAATACTTTTGCTTATTCTATGGAAGAAGGGCGTTTTTAAAGGAGAGGAGAAGCCCAGACATTCAAATTCCTGGTGAGATAACTTAGTATTTTCAATCTATTGTAAATTGATAATATATCAAAAAATTAATATAAAATTTGAATTTATAGCAACTAATGTTTAGACTAGTATTAGACTGGTCTGGAAAGATAAGTAAAGTAAAGATAAGCATAGATAAGTAGAAAAATAGAAGTAAATAGAGGTAAGTTATGGAAACTGTTGGTGCATATGAAGCGAAGACTCATTTGTCAGAGCTGTTAGAGCGTGTAAAAAAGGGTGAGCAATTTACTATAACAAAACATGGCGTACCTGTAGCTGTTTTAAGACCGGTTGAAGAATATAAAAAGAATGATCCAAGGGATACAATCCGTGAAATAAAAGAATTTAGAAAAAGACACAGGACTGACGGCATCTCTGTAAAAGAAATGATTGAGGAAGGAAGACGCTAGATGACAGAGAAATTCGTTATAGATAATTCTGTAGTTATGTCCTGGTGTTTTAGCAGTGAGTCAAACAAATACTCCGAAGCTGTTTTGGAGAGCATGGAAGATGCAGTTGCGGCTGTGCCGTCTATATGGTCGTTGGAGGTCGTGAATGTCCTTGTAGTAGCTGAGAGAATAGGCCGATTAAGTGAAGCCGATAGTACGCGTTTTATCGCATTATTAAATCAACTTCCAATACTGGTTGAACATGAATTATACGAAAATAAAATGAGCGATCTGCTGAGTCTGGGTAAAAAATATAATCTTTCCAGCTATGATGCATCTTATCTTGAGCTGGCAATGCGTAGTGGACTGCCTTTAGCAACACTGGATAAAAATCTTAGACAAGCTTGTAAAAAAGCAAAAGTACCTGTTTATAAAAAATGAGCTGGGTTCAAAAAGAAATTACTTTATCTCCAAAACCGAGGGGATTTCATATTGTTACAAATGAAATACTTAATAAAATTCCAGGCCTTTCAGAGTTTCAGGTCGGAATTGCCCATATATTTATCTGCCACACATCTGCATCCTTAACACTTAACGAAAATGTCTCTCCCGATGTGAGAGGCGATTTTGAAAGCAGCTTTAACGTTTTAGTTCCTGAAAATGAACCTTACTACAGACACACACTGGAAGGTTTGGATGATATGCCTGCACATATTAAGTCCTCTCTTTTAGGCTCCAGTATTACAGTGCCTGTGACAAACGGGAGTTTTAATCTTGGGACGTGGCAGGGGATTTATCTGTGTGAGCATAGAAACAGAGGTGGGTCCAGGAAATTGATTGTTACAATTCACGGTGAAACTAATGATTAGTGATAAAATTGTTATCCAGAAAGGTGATTTAACAGATTTTGATGGGGATGCTATTGTAAACGCTGCAAATACAGAGCTTGTTTTAGGAAGCGGTGTAGCGGGTGCTATAAGAGAAAAAGGCGGCTATCAAATCCAATCAGAATGTAATAAAACCGGCTCAATTCCCTTGGGACAGGCAACTATTACACCGGCCGGTGACCTGAAAACAAAATACGTTATACATGCTGCCGGAATGCACCTGGGGAAGCGCGTAGAAACGCAGTCACTGAAACAATGCACAATAAATAGTCTTAAAGTAGCCGACAAATATAAGATTAAGACTTTGGCATTTCCTGCAATTGGAACCGGGTTTGGCGGTTATCCGCTGGATAAGTGCGCTGAGATCATGATAAGCGTAGTTTGTGATTATCTTAAGTCACAGAATAGTCAGATAGTAAAAGTATACTTTATATTATTTGATGATGATGCTTTTAATAGTTTTAAGAGCCGCCTCCAAATTATTTAATCGATAATTTTCTTTTAATATTGAACATCCCGATAATTCAAATCTTAAAGCTGACAGTAATCTCTAATATATTAATATTTCATTTCTTATGTATAAATAATAGATGTCTTTTATAATTTCAGGGCTGATTATTTTAGTCTCGATCTTCAGTCTGAATCTGATATCTCCCTATTTTTTAGAAGAAAAAAACTTAGTGAGCCGGCCGGTGGTTAAGTTTGTCTTTATATATATTTCTGCCTGCTTTATCTACTTTGTATATATAGTAAGAATAAAAAAATATAAACCTAATATAAAAAATTTATTATTTTGGATTTTCATTGTGGGCATAATCGCAAGGGTAATAATGATATTTTCGACGCCTATTTTGGAAGTTGATTATCATAGATACTTATGGGATGGAGCTGTAACGGTTAATGGTTATAACCCCTATGAGTATTCTCCACAAGAATTCATAAAAGGTAAGAGTAATGAAAAACTGCCGGAAAGATTAAGAAATTTATCTATAAACAACTTAAAAACCTTGGAAAAGATAAACCATCCCCAGCTAAAATCGTCCTATCCCCCGGTTACTCAAGCTGTGTTTGCGTTTTCAAACCTGATAAAGCCGTTTAGTTTAATTACATGGAAAGTTGTACTTTTGATAGTCGATATAATCACGTTTTTTTTGATCTATCTGGTATTGAAAAAATTAAAGATTACGGAATCTAATCTGATAATTTACTGGTGGAATCCGCTGCTTATTAAAGAAGTATTTAATTCAGGGCATATGGACGTAATTATTTTTCCATTTTTGCTTGCATGTTTTCTACTTTATTTATCCAAAAAATATCTATTTTCAT
>SMWS01000073.1 GCA_004356685.1 Deltaproteobacteria bacterium | reverse complement strand
CCTCTATATGGTCTACTGCTATAAGTGGGACGTCTAGAGAAAATGCAATTGATTTAGCCGTAGACAGTCCAACCAGTAATGATCCAATAAGCCCGGGACCGTTAGTTACCGCTACAGCGTTGAGTTCATTTAATTTTACTTTTGAGGCTTCTAACGACTCGTTTATTATGGGTATGATCGCTTCAACGTGTTTTCTGGATGCAATCTCCGGTACTACACCGCCGTATTTTTTGTGAATATCAATTTGCGAAGAAACAACATTTGATAATATCTCCCTGCCGTTTTTAATGACCGAAGCGGCTGTTTCATCACATGAAGATTCTATTGCTAATATTAATGAAGACATAGATATAATTTAATAAAAAAAATATCTTTTATTTCGAAGTTACTTTTTAAAGACAAAAGGTATAATTAATAATAAGACAAATTTATCAAGGATTACAAAGTATGAAGCAAAAAAATGGTAAAGAGAAGATACCACATAAAGATGTAATTTCGAGAGATCCCTTTTCAGGTTCAAAGAAGATGTATGTTTCCGGCACTCTACATGACATCAGAGTTGGAATGAGAGATATTGATGTAAGCAATACTCTTGGAAACGGCTCAGGTAGCGCTTCAATCACGGTTTATGATACAAGTGGTCCTTACACCGATCCCGATACAGATATTGATGTCCTCAAGGGGCTTTATCCCTTGAGAGACAAATGGATAAAAGGCAGAGAAGATGTTGAGCAGCTAGACGATTTTAGCTCCGAGTTTTCAAAGAAGTCTGCAAAAAATGGAAACGGAATAACTTTTAAAAACCTCAGAAAACCTCTAAAAGCAGCAAAAGGCAGTAATGTTAGCCAGATGCATTACGCAAAGAAGGGAATTGTTACAGCTGAGATGGAATATATTGCTATAAGAGAAAATCAGCAAATAGATAAACTAAAAGAACAATATAAAGAGCTAGCGGCATATCATCCCGGTGAGAAATTTGGGGCAGAAATGCCCAATTCTTGCATCACACCGGAGTTTGTGAGGGATGAAGTTGCTTGTGGCAGGGCAATAATTCCCAACAACATTAATCACCCAGAGTCTGAACCCATGATTATCGGGAGAAATTTTCTGGTCAAGATTAATGCGAATATTGGAAATTCCGCTGTTACTTCCAGCATCGAAGAAGAGGTTGAAAAATCTGTCTGGGCATGCCGGTGGGGCGCAGATACCGTTATGGATCTATCAACCGGTGACAATATTCATGAAACAAGAGAATGGATCATAAGAAATTCACCTGTTCCAATAGGCACGGTACCTATCTACCAGGCGCTTGAAAAAGTAGGAGGTAAAGCAGAAGAGCTATCGTGGGAAATATTCAGAGATACTTTGATCGAACAAGCAGAACAGGGCGTTGATTATTTTACTATTCATGCCGGCGTGCTCTTAAGATATATACCACTCACGGCTGGCAGGCTTACGGGAATAGTGTCCAGGGGCGGCTCAATCATGGCAAAGTGGTGTCTATCGCACCATAAAGAAAGCTTCTTATACACGTACTTTCCGCAAATGTGCGAAATAATGAAGGATTACGATATAGCGTTTTCGCTTGGAGATGGTCTTAGACCTGGCTGTATTGCGGACGCTAACGATGCGGCTCAGTTTGCTGAATTAAAAACAATCGGAGAGCTTACAAAGATTGCATGGGACAATGATGTTCAGGTTATGATTGAGGGCCCTGGGCATATACCAATGCATATGATAAAGGAAAACATGGATAAACAGCTGGAATACTGTGATGAAGCTCCTTTTTATACACTGGGGCCTCTAACAACAGATATTGCTCCGGGATATGATCATATCACCTCTGCCATTGGTGCGGCTATGATAGGCTGGTACGGTACGGCAATGCTTTGTTATGTAACCCCTAAAGAACATCTGGGTCTTCCAAACAAAGAGGATGTTAAAGAGGGAGTTATTGCTTATAAAATTGCCGCTCACGCCGCAGACCTGGCCAAGGGACATCCTACTGCGCAATTTAGGGATAATGTTCTCAGTAAATCAAGGTTTGAATTCAGGTGGGAAGATCAGTTCAACCTTTCCCTTGATCCCGATACCGCTAAACAATATCATGACGAAACTCTCCCATCGCCAAATGCAAAGGTAGCTCACTTTTGCTCGATGTGCGGCCCAAAATTTTGTTCGATGAATATAACCCAGGAGGTTAGGGATTATGCCAGGGAGCATAATCTTGAAGATATAGATGCGATAGAAGAAGGAATGAAAGATAAATCTGAAGAGTTTTCAAATTCCGGGGGAGAAATTTATCTGGAACCCGCTGAGTAAACATTTTACAATATATGAATTAGTTTTATAACTAGTTTTAATTTAAATAACTGCTTTGTTGAATTTCATTACGCCCTAATTTTTTTATATAACTATTGTGTTGCCACATATACAATATTTGGGTATACGTAATAGATTTTTTAGCAGCTTAGAGGTGACTGATGGACTTACAACAGATTGCAGACGAGGTTTTCAAAGCTACAAATATAGATGTTTCCAAAAGTGATTTAGAGCGTTTGGTTAGCATTCTGAGAAAAAAGACAAACCCCTGGGAAATAATAGACTACTCAGACTTTCCGATTCCAGCTGTATTTGAATCAATCAGTAATCTAGCAAAAAAGGATATTGTTCAAATATCTGAAAAGGGAATAGATCTAACAAGTAAAGGCAGGGAAGCTGCAAGTGTAATGCACCCTGTTGAAGACCTGTCCTGTAAAAACTGCGAGGGCAGGGGGGTAGATTTAAAAAAGTTTGCTCCTATAAGAGAAAAATTTATAAAGATTCAAAGGAAAAGACCAAAGCCTTCTCACGATTTTGATCAGGGATATGTAACTCCTCATTCAACATTTTCGAGGTTTCTTATTGGATATGAAAGGGGAGATATATATGGAAAAGATATACTCGTGATTGGTGATGACGATCTTTTGAGCATAGTACTTGGTCTTAGTGGGATGCCAGCAAGCGTCACTGTTTTAGAAATAGACGGCAGGATTAACCGTTTCATTAAAGATATTGGGCAGCAGGAAAAATTTGAAGTAAATATAGAAGCGCTTGATTTAAGAAAGCCTCTTCCCAGAAAATATCTGAAGAGTTATGATACATTTTTTACAGATCCTCCAGAAACCCTGAAAGCTGCCGATGCATTTATTGGAAGGGGAATAGGCGCTCTAAGATCAGCTGGTTCAGCCGGTTATTTTGGTTTTACAAGAAGGGAGGCTTCTTTAAATAAATGGTATGACCTTCAAAAGATGCTGACTGGTTATAAAGTAGTTGTGACAGATATTATCCATAATTTTAATGAATATATTAACTGGGGTTATGAAAAAGATACCAGGGCCTGGGAGCTTTCTCCGGTAAAAGTCAAGCCAAGGAAAAACTGGTACAGATCAGCACTTTATAGGGTTGCTACCTTAAAGGGATATAAAGGGAGCAGTAAAAATTACGGCAGGGAAAATATATATGAAGATATCGAAAGCTCTACCACATGAAAACTGAAAATTAGATGCCGCTCAGAACTGACATAAATAAAATTCTTCTAATTGGTTCCGGGCCGATTGTGATCGGACAGGCATGTGAATTCGATTATTCCGGCACTCAGGCATGTAAAGCTCTGAAAGAAGAGGGTTATGAGATCGTTTTAGTAAACAGTAACCCTGCCACTATTATGACCGATCCTTCTATATCTGATAGAACTTATATTGAACCCCTGATCCCGGAAATATTGGAAAAAATTATCGAAAAAGAAAGACCGCAGGCACTGCTTCCGACCATGGGGGGGCAAACGGGTCTTAACCTTGCCGTAAATCTTGCCGAGAGCGGAGTGCTTGATAAATACGGCGTTGAACTGATTGGCGCAAAGCTGGATGCTATCAAAAAAGCCGAGAACCGAGATGAATTCAAAGATGCAATGATAAAAATAGGGCTTAATGTTCCAGAAAGCGGAGTTGCCCGTACGATGTCAGACGCATGGGAGATAGTGGATAGAGTCGGGTATCCGGTGATTATTCGCCCGTCTTTTACGCTTGGCGGAGTAGGGGGAAGTATTGCCTACAATGTAGAAGAGTTTGAGGAATTTTCCAAGGCCGGGCTGCGTATGAGTCCTGTAAATGAAATTCTTGTAGAGCAGTCTGTGATAGGGTGGAAGGAGTTTGAACTTGAGGTAATGAGGGACTGCAAAGACAATGTGGTTATTATCTGTTCTATAGAAAACTTTGATCCAATGGGCGTACACACTGGTGACAGTATTACAGTAGCTCCTGCCCAGACCTTAACAGACAAGGAATACCAGCGTATGAGGGATGCCTCTATTGCCATAATACGGGAGATCGGAGTAGATACGGGCGGATCGAATATTCAGTTTGCGGTGAACCCTAAAGACGGCGAAATGTCAGTTATTGAAATGAACCCCAGGGTTTCAAGAAGCTCTGCGCTTGCTTCAAAAGCAACAGGATTTCCAATTGCAAAGATTGCCGCAAAGCTTGCTGTGGGTTATACGCTTGATGAAATACCAAATGATATCACTAAATATACGCCTGCATCTTTTGAACCTACAATTGATTATGTTGTCGTAAAAATTCCAAGATTTGCCTTTGAAAAGTTTCCTCAGACTGAACCAGTGCTTACAACACAGATGAAATCCGTTGGTGAAGTTATGGCTATTGGAAGGACCTTCAAAGAGTCTTTGCAAAAAGCAATGAGGTCTTTAGAGATTGATTCATCAGGATTTGAAAGCAAGACAGACGATATAGAAATTATAAAAGAAAATTTGCGAAAGCCTAACCCTGAGAGGCTTTGGTATATAGCCGATGCATTCAGGGCCGGAATGGAATTAAATGAAATATTCGATTTAACTTATATTGATCCCTGGTTTTTGCATAACATTGAGCAAATTGTCGAAGCTGAAAGTGATTTGATTCAGTCAGTTGAAAACGGTAAAGACTATATTGATAAATTTAAATTATTAAAGCAATACGGGTTTTCGGATGAGCGTTTGGGCACTTTGCTAAACAAAACAGAGGATGAAGTCAGAGATATAAATAAGAAAAATAATATACAGTGTGTATATAAAATGGTTGATACATGCGCTGCTGAATTTGAGGCACATACGCCCTATTTATATTCAACGTATGAATATGAAGACGAAGCTGCTCCTACAGAAAGGAAAAAGATAGTAATTTTAGGTGGTGGGCCAAACAGAATAGGGCAGGGTATTGAATTTGATTACTGCTGTGTGCATGCGGCATTTTCACTAAAAGAAGAAGGCTATGAAGCAATAATGATTAATTGTAATCCTGAAACTGTAAGTACTGACTATGATACTTCAGACAGGTTATATTTTGAACCCCTGACGCTGCAAGACACTCTTTCAATAATAAATAGAGAAAAGCCCGATGGAGTAATCGTTCATCTGGGTGGACAGACTCCGCTTAAGCTTGCAGTTCCTTTAGAGAAAAACGGAGTAAAAATAATTGGCACATCTCCTGATAATATTGATCTAGCCGAGGACAGGGAAAGATTTAGGGATTTAATTCTAAAACTAAAGCTAAAACAGCCTAGAAGTGGAATTGCCAGGAGTGAAGAACAGGCCTTGAAGGTTGCTGAAGAGATAGGGTATCCAATTATAGTAAGACCATCTTATGTTCTTGGGGGCAGGGCAATGGAGATTGTATACACCGAAAAATCACTGAAAAGGTATATAAAGGATGCCGTTAAAGTATCTCACAACCACCCTGTGCTTATCGATGAATTTTTAAATGATGCCAAAGAAGTAGACGTTGACGCCATTTGCGATGGCCATACTGTAGTTGTTGCAGGAATATTAGAACATATCGAAGAAGCAGGGGTTCATTCAGGGGACAGCGCAATGGTACTGCCCCCGTATTCACTGGACGAAAAAATAGTTGACGAAATAAGAAGACAGACAAAGAAGCTTGCGCTTGCTTTAAACGTAATTGGTCTAGTTAATATTCAGTTTGCCGTAAAAGACGATGAGGTTTATTTAATAGAAGTAAATCCCAGAGCAAGCCGTACTATTCCATTTGTTAGTAAGGCTATTGGAGTGCCCCTGGCAAAGATTGGAACTAAAGTTATGATTGGAAAAACATTGCAGGAACTGGGTTTTACAAAAGAAATAAAAATTAAACATATTTGTGTAAAAGAATCAGTGTTCCCGTTTATTCGGTTTTCCGGTGTGGATACGATTTTGGGTCCTGAGATGAAATCAACCGGAGAGGTAATGGGAATTGATACGGATCTGCGAAAGACATTTGCAAAAGCGCTGCTGGCTTCGGGCAGCGAGCTCAAGACTTCAGGAAATGCTTTTATTAGCGTAAAGGATGATGACAAGCCAAAAATAGTTCATTTAGCTCGGCATTTGATTGATTTAGAAATAAGCCTCATAGCCACAAAAGGGACTCATGAATTCTTAAAGGCAAATGGCATAGAATGCAGCGTAGTAAAAAAAGTGATTGAAGGAAGACCAAATATAATTGATTTTATAAAAAATGGGGAAATTCAGCTTGTTATAAACACTACTTTTGGTGAAAATGAGATTAAGCAGTCCTATTCTATAAGAAGAGAGTCGCTTGTTGGCAATATTCCTTATTTTACTACAGTATCTGGTGCGCAGGCTGCTGTGGAAGCAATCGATTCGCTTAAAAATGAGGGACTTGATGTAAAGCCAATTCAGGATTATTATATAGAAAGCAACTTGAATTTATAATCCTTACTTAATTAAATTTTTTATTAGTAATCTGGAGGAAAGATGTCTATTGAACGTGTTCCAATGACCCCGAATGGATACGAAAAAATGAAAAAAGAACTGGACAACTTATTAAGAGTTGAAAGGCCCAGTGTTATCAAAATGATCTCAGAGGCCAGGGAATTTGGTGACTTATCAGAAAATGCAGAGTATGAATCGGCTAAAAATCGGCAGAGTTTTATTGAAGGTAGAATTCAGGAATTAGAAAGTAAAGTATCGAGAGCAGAAGTTATAGATCCCGCAAAACTTACAAACAAAGATAGGGTAAGATTTGGGGTTACCGTTAAGCTTGAGGACTTGGATACAGGAGAAGAAGTGGTTTATCAGCTTGTTGGCCCTGATGAGACAGAACCCGAAAACGGCATGATTTCAATAACTTCTCCTATAGGAAGAGCACTGCTCGGCAAGCAGTTAGATGACGGTGTTTCAGTAAATACCCCTGGTGGTCGCAGGGAGTTTGCAGTGCTGGAAATTCTGTAGTTCTTTAATTGTTCCAAATAATTAATTGTTGTTCTTCTGTGTAATAAATCTATTCTTAACATATTTAATAAGAGGGCAGCATTAAGTATAAAAGGGTAAAGATCCAATTTATTACAATTTTTATGCACTATGATTGATAATCTATTTTTTACGTTAACTCTTTTATCAGCACTTGGTTGTGGGCTGATGGCTGGCGTCTTTTTCATCTTTTCAAACACTGTGATGAGTGCTCTGGCTCGACTCCAGCCGCCGCAGGGCATTGCCGCCATGCAATCCATCAATAGGACCATCCTCAATCCGTTATTTTTTGTCGCGTTCCTTGGAACGGCGGCAACTTCCATCCTGCTGGCTATTTCATTGCTGTGGAGGTGGCAGCAACCCGGCGCCGTCTATCTACTCGCCGGTAGTCTGCTTTATCTGGTCGGAGCAATTCTTGTAACCATCGTGTTCAACGTGCCTATGAATGAGGCTCTGGAAACTGTCGAGCCGGAGAGTGTCGAGGCCGCTAATCTATGGACCAGATACCTGACCAACTGGACAGCCTGGAACCATGTGCGTACGGTTGCCTCCTTTTTGGGGGCAGTCACTTTCATCCTTGCGCTCTGGCAATCTCGAAGTTTTTGATTATTACCACTAATAAAAGGAATAAAATGGTAACGTCCCTTAACCCCCCTAACCCCCTTAACCCGAACTCAGCGACGGGTCAGTTCCAAATTGGTTTCCAAATCACTTGCAACCTTCAATATCAAGGTGCCCTTGAGCCGCTTCTCAAGACCCTGGGCTGGTCCAAACTGATAGGTGCCTTTGGGGAGCTTGAATATTACGCTTCCATTCCGATCAGCAGTTCTTACCCCCATGCGTTTGCCATCGCTGATGCGACGGGCCTCAATCACTGAACCATCAAAGATGTGTACCCCCGCACCTTTGGCAATTGGAGAATGAACATGCAAGATGACTGTATAACTGTTATCAAGACTACCTGCTTGGACTAATATTGTTGATGTTGAGAAGTAGAAAAACACGATAAAGATTGCTAATACATACATTTTTCCCTTCATTGTTTCCTCCAATTAAAGATGAACTAGTAACTAACATATATTTTTATGCTGATGCATGCTTTTGTTTGTGTTTAATGATTATTTAGAATATAGGTCAATAATCATAAAAGAATTATTAATTTAATTTTCATGTGGTGCTGTCTTTTTTATGGCGGCGCTGATCTTTTCCATTACGCCAGGGTTTTTTGATAAATAATCTTTCGATATATATATTCCGAAATGTGTTTCAGACTGAACTACTTTTTTATAACTTTCT